>JH610720.1 GCA_000252485.1 Prochloron didemni P4-Papua_New_Guinea
GAAACAGGGGGGAGCCTGGATCCCCCCTTAGTCCCCCCTTAGATCGGGGGGATCAAGGGGGGATCGAAGGGGGATTTAGGGGGATGTAGCAAACATTTTCGTATTTGATATAAGATAAGCCACTGGCAGAGGTTCTAGACTCTTGAAACCCTCTCCAGCAATAGTAGGGTGGGCACTGCCCACCATAAGCCTTATCATTTGGAGTGAACTGACATACCCGTTCTAAGAATCTGTCCAGCCAGAATAGCCGCACCAAAGCCATTATCAATATTAACTACCCCAATACCAGCAGCACAGGAATTGAGCATAGTCAGCAAGGGAGCAACCCCAGCAAAACTAGCACCATAGCCCATACTGGTAGGAACCCCAATCACCGGACAATCAGCCATCCCCGCTACCACACTAGGTAACGCTCCTTCCATTCCCGCCACCACAATCAATACATCTGCTTGCTCTATAACCTGCCGGTGACTCAGCAAGCGGTGAATCCCCGCAACCCCCACATCCCAGAGACGCTTAACTTGAAAACCACACAATTCTGCCGTCACTGCCGCTTCCTCAGCTACAGGCAAATCGGCAGTTCCTCCAGTGAGAATAGAGATTGTACCCGGTCTTGGAGCTAGTTTCTTGGACTGAGATAAAGCGCAAATGCGAGCCAGAGGGTAATATTGCAAATTAGGGATTGCTAGTTTCAGTTCTTCGTAAACCTCTGATTCAATCCGCGTCGCCATTACTACTGGAGAACTTTCTCTCATGGCTTTGATAATCTCGATAATTTGCTCGGGAGTTTTCCCCATGCCAAAGATTACTTCTGGAAAACCTGTTCTCAGAAGGCGATGATGGTCTATTTTGGCAAAATCTCCTACCGGTTCAAAAGCCAAGTGCTTTAATTTTTCTAGAGCAACCTCTGGAGTTGTTTTTGCTGCGGCAACAGCTTGGAGTAGTTTTTTTAATTCTTCTGGCTCAGTCATATCAATGAACAATGAACAATGAACAATTAGCAATTAGCAATTAGCAATTAGCAGTGAACAATTAATCAATAACGAACAATCAATATAGCAGTTGACAGTTTATAAATCGTAGGTTGCTTATAATATAGCGCTTCGCGCTGGTGTCTTTACATGCTACACTCTTTATACAAGGGTGCTGCATCTGCTGAATCACCTTTATATAAAGCGTGCATCATATAGATATGGACTCAACTAGTGAGGGACTCAGACGAAAAGAAAAACATTTGACTGGTTTTTGATTATTTCATCCTCTACTCTAGTTCTTGGAGTCGGTTGAGTGCTTCCTGATACAATTCCATATCTCCTTGCTCTAGATATAGATCTCTAGCTTTACGGAAATCCTCACGGGCTTGTGGTTTTTGTCCTTGTAGTTGGTAGATTAAACCTCTGATGTAGTAAGCGGCAGCATAGTCAGGATTGAGTTTAATGGCCTGGGTGTAATCGGCGCACCGCGAAGCGGATCTCTTCGAGATCGCCCCTGAGTAGTCTTTTAAGTTCCTGCGAGCAATACCCCTGTAGTTGTAAGCGCTAGCATAGTCAGGATTGAGTTTAATGGCCTGGGTGTAATCGGCGCACCGCGAAGCGGATCTCTTCGAGATCGCCCCGGAGTAGTCTTTTAACTCACCGCGAGCAATACCCCTGTTGTTGTAAGCAATAGCATCGTCAGGATTGAGTTTAATGGCTTCCGTGTAATAGTCCTGGCTTACTCTTAGGCAGCCCAGAGGGCTACCCCACGATTGATAAATACATATTCAGACACAAACAACTACTTTTGACCACACCCGTTTACAAATATTACAATCAAAATGTCCTAACCTAAATGCGTAGTGCTATATTGTGGAAAAATCCAATTACCACCAAGCAATAATGCTCACTGTCTAACCTATCGATATAACTGATACTTATCTAATAAATCATCCAATCCATTAATCGTCTTAATCCATCTGCGTTTATCTGCGTTCATCTGTGGTTAATAGTTCAGTTTTCAGATTCGGTGGAATTAGTTGTTAATTGTTCATTGTTTATTGTTCATTGTTAATTGTTCATTGATAAGGTATAATTACATTAAAAGTCGTTCCCTGACCAACTTCAATTTTGAATTTTGAATTTTGAATTCGACGGTCGGGAGCTATCAACTATCCACTATCCACTATCCACTATCCACTACTATAAAGCTGAGTGATTTTCCCAATAACTTCCTCAATTGTCATGCCATCCGTCTTGACAACAATCGCATCTGCCGCTTGAGTTAAAGGAGCAAACTTACGATCGCTATCTTTCTCATCTCGCTCTTGAATCTTCTGTTTTAATTCCTCCAAACTAACATCTTTTTCTCCCCTTTGTTGCAAATCTTTCAATCTCCGTCTCGCTCTTTCCTCCACAGAAGCAGTAAGAAAGATTTTCAAACCAGCATCAGGAAAAACATGAGTCCCCATATCTCTTCCTTCCGCAACTACTCCTCCTTTTTCTCCCCAGCGTTGCTGTTGTTTAACTAACTGACGGCGAACAGCAGGTTGGGCGGCGATGGTGGAGACATTGGCAGTAACTTCAGGAGTACGAATAGCTTGAGTTACTTCTTCCCCATTGATTTTAACCCCAATAGGACTATGCTCATCTTCAGCAGGGATTAACTCTAATTGAGCTTGAGAAACTAGCTCGGCGATCGCCCCTTCATCCTCCAGACCAACTCCTTCCTGCATCACCAACCAAGTCACGGCTCGATACATAGCTCCTGTATCTAAATATAGCAGTCCCAAAGCTTGGGCAACTCCCCGAGTGACCGTAGATTTTCCCGCTCCAGCAGGACCGTCAATAGCGATAATAGGCTGGCGCACAGGCAAAATTACATTATCTATCAAACGTGTAGGGGAACTCTCCTTTCCTCCTGCTACATTCGCCGCTACTGCCAATAACCCCGCCGTTTCAATTTCCTTTAAAGGTTCCAGGGTCTGAGGATGGACTAACTCCACATATTCTACCTCTACCTCAGCTAATTCCTCCCGGACAATCCCGATTAACGTATCACCATTGATTTCCCCAGTTTGAAATGCTTTTTCCGCCTTCTGCAAACCCCGAGATAAACTTAAAGCCTGTTGCTTCTCTTCCGGGCTAAGATATTGATTGCGAGAACTATAAGCTAAACCGGATGCTTCTCTAATAATAGGACAGCCTCTAATTTCTACAGGCAAATTCAAATCCTGGACCAAACGACGAATAATTGCCAATTGCTGCGCGTCTTTTTCCCCAAAATAGGCTCTAGTGGGGTTTACTAGATTGAGCAGTTTGGTTACGATAGTGGCCACACCAGCAAAATGTCCCGGTCTGAAAGGAGCGCACAGAACAGAAGTCATAGCTGCTGGTGGTATAACCTTGGTGCCGGGTTCTGTGTGGTACATTGCCGCTGTAGCGGGGGCAAAAACTGCATCAACCCCTGCTTCCTGACACATTTTATAATCTTGCTCTAGCTGACGAGGATAGCGTTCTAAATCTTCATCAGGTGAGAATTGGAGAGGATTGACAAAAATACTCACAACAACAAGATCGTTTTCCTCTACTGCCCGTTGAATCAGACTGAGGTGACCAGGATGCAAAGCTCCCATAGTAGGAACTAAACCAATGGTATTGTATTGTTGAGTCTCTAAATAAGAGTGCAAGCCAATGCTAGTTTTGAATGAACGCACCGAACCCAACCTCCTTATTTCTGCCGTTATTGTTCTGCTTCAACAATCTCTAACTGTACTGTAGCAATGCCGCTCTGTTGCATATCCAATACTCTAGCAGCCTCAGCAGAGAGGTCAATAACTCGTTCTGGGATATAGGGACCGCGATCGTTAATTCTGACCATGGCCCACTTGCCATTATCCAAATTACTCACTCGCACTCTCGTTCCAAATGGTAAAGTTTTGTGAGCTGCTGTCATGGCATTTTGGTCGAATATTTCTCCATTGGCAGTTAGGCGACCGTGAAACCCTGGACCGTACCAAGATGCTATGCCTTTAAGTTGTTTAACTTGGTCTCGGACAGCATCTGATACTGGCGGTCCACCGAACAAGTCTCTCAATCTATTGGTGGCAGTTATAGCATCTTCTGCCAAATCACCATTGCTATTTTTTGCTAAGATAGTTTTTGGGTTAATTTCTGTTAATTTATTTTGAGTTACCTGAATTGTATATGTTGGATTTAAGCCATTCCACTTAACGGTTATTTTGTTTGGATCTACTTTTTCTTTATAGAGTTCATTCAAACGAGCTGCTACTATTTCACCTCGGGATTTTTCAGTGGGGAAAGAATCTGGAGCTTTTCCTATTTGTTTAATTTCCAGGGAATTATTTGCCTGATCGCTCGAACTCTGGGAATCAAGAAAAATGAGAAAGGGTATATTATCCAGATAGAGAGTTGTAGCAATTGATTTCCCTTCTTTATATTTATAAATTGTCGCAATTGGTTTCTCCTGTATCGTTTCAGGTTTTCCCGTTTCAGTTCGATTTAATGCCACGCAACCACTTGTTGACAAGATTAATACCCCAATACTAAGTAAAAGCTTTGGATTCATCTTTTCAAGTCTAATCAACTCTACTTTAAACTAATATCTGAATCATTATCACTTCTCTGTTTACTGCTAGCATCGCTATAAAAGCGTAATTATTAGATAAACTTCAACCAGAAAATACGACTTTTGGCTTAGGTAAAATTAGAGCTACTAGAATAAGTCTCAAAATAATCTAGCATTTTTTCTTTATACCAGTTGTATTATTAGCAAATGCCATATATATTCACATATAGCATTTGTACTTAATTCCATCTTGTTATCTATGGATTATCGAGAAGCTGGAGTCAATATTGAAGCGGGACGTTCTTTTGTCAAGAAAATCCGTAGGGAAGTAGAAAGTACTTACCGTCCTGAAGTTGTAGGGGGATTGGGAGGTTTTGGCGGTTATTTTCAACTACCAACAGGATATAAAGAACCAATTTTGGTTTCCGGTACCGATGGCGTAGGAACCAAGTTAAAAATTGCCCAAGTACTCAACCGCCACAATACCATTGGTTTGGACTTAGTGGGGATGTGCGTCAATGATATTCTCACTGCTGGGGCGGAACCGTTATTTTTCTTGGATTATTTGGCTACGGGACAGCTCAATTCTGAACAATTGGCAGATGTGGTACAAGGAATTGTTCAGGGATGTAATTTAAGTGGTTGTACCCTTTTGGGCGGAGAAACAGCAGAAATGCCAGGTTTTTATCCTTTGGGAGAATACGATATTGCTGGTTTTTGCGTCGGCATTGTGGAAAAGAGCCAATTAGTGGATGGTTCTCGCATTAAAATGGGGGATATTGCCATTGGACTAGCTAGTGACGGAGTTCATAGCAATGGCTACTCCCTAATACGGAAAATAATTGAAAGCAAAGGTTTAGATTGGAATACAGTGCCGCAATTGCTGGGTGAGAGTTTGGGATCCGCTTTTCTTACCCCAACCCGCATCTATGTTAAGCCAATTCTAGAAGCACTTCGTTTTGGCATGGATATCCGAGGAATGGCTCATATTACAGGAGGAGGGTTGCCGGAGAATTTGCCCCGCTGTCTTCATTCTGGTCAGTCGGTGCGGATTTATCCTGATAGTTGGGTGATTCCGCCAATTTTTCGCTGGATTGGGGAAACTGGGGAGGTTAGTAATAAAGCGATGTTCAATACTTTTAATATGGGAATCGGTTTTGTGGCGATCGTGCCTCCAGAACAAGCACAAGAAACTGTCAGTTGGTTCGAGTCTTGGGATATTCCAGCTTATCAGATTGGGGAAGTTATTCCTGGAAATGGTGAAGTTCTTCAACTACCTACATTGTAGTAGTTGACAGTTGATAGTTGACAGTTGATAGTTGATAGTTGACAGTTGACAGCTACTGAGGTACGTTCCACGCGTTGCAGTGCACTTCGGCTACGCGGTCCCTGAGCGAAGTCGAAGGGCAGTGGCCGCGGAGTCGAACTGCCCCCAAATAAAAATGAGAAACTCTCCCTGTTCGCCTTGCGCACGGGGCGATTCTGTGATATTGTAGTCCAAGGAGGTGTTTCAGACAAAACCGGATCTTCTATGAACAACAATTTAATTGGATAGATAGACTACAGCTTATCAATATGTAAACCCATGA
>JH610721.1 GCA_000252485.1 Prochloron didemni P4-Papua_New_Guinea
CAATCATGTCATTTCAGAAACTTTTCAATCCCTTGGCTAGTAATAGTTTGAGCATATTTTTCCCGGTTTAAGATTCGGTCGAGTTGATAGTTATACCGCAAGCTGCGGTTGCTCTGAGAAAATAGCAAACACTAAAAGGGCCAGTATATAAGCGCTTCAATCTTTCCTTTCGCGATCGTTCTTTGGAGGGATTGGTAAAAGCGATCGCTAAAGAGAACGTTAACTAATGATTTCATCTTCTTTGTTAATCTTATTAGCCATTGCGGGACTTTTCTCGGGAGTTCTGGCAGGATTTTTGGGTATTGGCGGCGGCACGATTTTAGTACCTATTTTACTGGCATTAGGTTTCAGCCCCATTGAGTCTGTCGCCACTAGCAGTCTTGCCATTGTAATCACTTCTTCTTCTGGCAGTTTTCAGAACTGGCGCATGGGTCACTTGGACTTTAAGCGAGTATTTTATATCGGTGTACCAGCATTAATAACGGCTCAATTAGGGGTATATTTAGCGGAGCTATTTCGTCCCGACTTACTTCTGATGGGATTTGGCGTTTTGTTACTGGTGAATATTTATTTGGTCAATCTTCGCAAACGCTTAATTGCTAATAAACAGTCCAAAGAAGGAGTAAAGGAAGAAGAGGAAGGACAAAAGTTGAACCCAGTTGCTGCTAAAATCTTCACTGGTAGTTCTGCTGGGGTATTAGCTGGATTATTTGGTGTTGGTGGCGGCGTGATTATGGTACCTTTGCAAATTTTGCTGTTGGGAGAACCTATTAAAGTGGCAATTCAAACCAGTTTAGGGGTGATTGTTCTCACTGCTATATCTGCTTGTGTCGGTCATGCTTTGAATGGGAATGTTTTGTTTATCCCAGGTTGTTTGCTTGGTACGGTCGGGCTGATCGGCGCTCAGTTTAGTACGCGAATGCTGCCCAAGTTACAGGATGAAGTTGTTAGTTTTTGCTTTAGTAGCATGCTACTTTTACTATCAGTTTATATTTTCTGGCAAGCCAGTCAAATTAGTTATTAGTAGTGGTAGAATATGAAAAACCCAACACAGATATTTATATCTATATCACCTGAGATAGAAGAATTACTTTTCGATAATCAAGTTGACTTGGTAGAACTCCTACAACAGGAAGGAATGGATGTGCGTCAAGAGTTTGCCAAAGATCCAACTGCAGATGCTAACTCTGGTTGTAAGGACGCAACCAGCGTCATCTGGGCTTCAGCAGCATTAGTATTGTCAATAACCCCACTTCTATCGAAGATAATTTCAGCGCTCTCTCACAAAAGATTTTTGGTCAAGGAAAAGGTTTTAGTTCCAGTAGAAGATTCCTCTGGCAATGTAGTAAGAGATAGTTTTGGTGAACCTATTTTACACTGGGTAGAGCGTTCTCGTTTTCTAGAGTCTTCTGAAGAAATGCCATCTAGCAGCAAAATTTCTGTAAAAGGACCGCTTCGTCTTGAAGTTACTTATGAAGACTCTACCGTTGAAGCTCTTCCTAACAGCAATTCTTCAAAGGAGTAAAATTAGAATGAAACGACTTGCGTTCGTAATGGGTTCTAAAGGAAAAAACGTTATATACAATTTGGACAACTCAAATATTGGGAACATTGATATTATTGGTGGTGATTTCAAGCCTGTTTCCAATAAGATTTTTAGTGATTCTATCCATTTTGAGCGAAAACAAAGTCTTGCAGAAGCGGCAAAAGAGATACAAGAACTTTTAGAACAACTCGAAGGAACTTATTCACAAAATAAAACTGCTCAAGAAATGACAAATGCTGAAAAAATGTTTCTAGCATTTAAAGTTATTGAACAGATTCAAAGCGATCCAACTTTAAAACAGAAAGTTATTAAAGCTTTAGAACCTGGCGGGACTGAAGCTTTAAGTGAGCTTTTAAATCATCCTGCAGGCCAGTTTATTACGGCTGCTCTTGAAGATTGGCAATCAACGAACGAGAGTTAATATCAAATACGAAAATGGTTGCTATAAATCATCGTATAGGGTGCGGTGCGTTGCGAACGCACCCTACAATTAAATCCCCCTCTCATTTGGGGGACTTTTAAGATAGAACTGTTGTCTCATCTGGAAATGATTGGGAACTGTTATTGTATCTGTAGCAAATAGTTGATTATATTGTAGGTTGGGTTGAGGTCACGAAACCCTTCGACTACCGCTCAGGGCAACGCCCAACAAGCCACAAGATTTGGTGTTGGGTTTCGCTATCGCTCTACCCAACCTACAAATTATACAAATTCTTATAACTATTATCCCGTGGGTTTCCAAACCGGGAATATTCCAAAACTTTAGCGTTAATCCTTAAAATAAGAAGAGAAACCCGGCGAATTGGCTGGCGATCGCTTTAATAATCTACTAAACCTTCAAGAACTCGATCAGGCGAAGCCTGCCACTGCGTGTGCTGCGGAGCAGATCGCGAAGCGATCGCTTCTCTCGTTAGTTGATTATATTGTAGGTTGGGTTGAGGTCACGAAAGCCAACAAGCCAAAGGATTCGGTGTTGGGCGGTCCCTGCCCTTCGACGAAGCTGTCACTGAGCGTAGCCGAAGTGCAGGGGCCGCGATAGCCGAAGGGTTTCGCTATCGTAATCGCCAACCTACAAATTCTTATAATATGAAATCTGAAATAGAATGCTACAGATAGAATAGTGCGCTCTTTGTTATTTGCAAATGAATGTTTTAAGGTTAGATCCCCCCCAGCCCCCCTTAATAAGGGGGGAGCCTGGAAAGTCCCCCAGCCCCCCTTAATAAGGGGGTATCAAGGGGGGATCGAAGGGTGATTTAGGGGTATCGAACCTATTTGTAGCAAACATTTTCGTAATTCTTATAACATTATTTTATCTAATATTTAGGGGTACGATATGACTTCTCTCACCGTACCCCTAGATTGTTTTATAAATACTAATTAACTATATAGTTAATTGATGTTTTCTTCATATTCCGGTTCTTTCCTCTTCTGAGGAATGCTAATACGTGGTCCCTTGTAGGGTTCTGACTTCAGATCATCATCCCAAACATCCTGTTCCACATTGTCATCTTGGAAGTTTTCATAACGATCGCCTCCACCATTTCTTGTTTCTGGTTCCTCCTCATACTCCTGATAGCGAACCTTACGGCGAGGAGGTGCTGCAGGAGCTTCATCTTCCCAGCGGTCTTCATCTTCCCAATAATCTTGTCGGATGGGAGTTTTAACTTCCACCCGTTTCTGAGTTCTTTGAGCTGATGTAACAGTGGGTAGTTGATTGTCTGGTTTGATCGTAGTGATACTGTCCAGTTCGTCTTCTTCATCTCGCTCCCAAATCGGTCTACCAATACCCAAACGCTCTAAAATACCTTCTGTTAACTGGCTGATCCGGTCTTCCGCTCCTTCAAACACGATTACCCGGTTCGGACCGCTACTGATGATTTCTTCAATGGGTAGTTCGTAGGTACTGATGAACTGATCTGGAATTTGAGGAAGACCAAGAGAAGCAATAATTAAAGAATCAATCTGTCCTTCATCCAGATTAAAGATAAAATCTCTCACCCGACCTAAGGGTTCCCCAGTTTCCGTGATCACCTCGCTATTGATGAGATTGGTGTACATCTCGCTGTCAATGTCTTCAATTACATCCTCATCTTCTACCAAAACTACGTCACCGGTTTGTTTGATGCTGTTGAGGTACATGTATTTGAGCATTCCAGTCAACGAGAGAACGTTGTCTCGCAGTCCCAAGGCCACCACTTCCCGCTGGTCCACATCTACCAATAAATCTTTCACCACTCCCAAGCGTTTGCCCGTGTCGCGAGCAATCACCTGAGTGTTCAAAAATTCTCCTCTGAGTCGGCTGTTTTCGGTTGTCATAGTCTCCCGCAATAGAAGCTGCTGATAGTTAACAGTTGATAGTTGACAGTTGATAGTTGACAGTTGATAGTTGATAGTTGATAGTTGATAAAATTATAGCGCTTTTCGCTATAGCAAACAACAAAC
Organism: Prochloron didemni P4-Papua_New_Guinea; assembly: GCA_000252485.1. GTDB lineage: Bacteria > Cyanobacteriota > Cyanobacteriia > Cyanobacteriales > Prochloraceae > Prochloron > Prochloron didemni. The sequence continues at coordinate 3,989 of JH610721.1, forward strand.
AACAAACAACAAATAACAAACAACAAACAACAAACAACAAATAACAAAACTAAATTTTAATTCCTAGCACTTGAGTATAAGCTCCTCTGGCTTGGGTAACACCAATAGTTCGCACGTTCGACTCTATCATGGGTCGGCGCAAACTGACTACAATAAACTGAGCGAACTCGGCTTGCTGTTTGATCATTTTAGCTAACCGCTCTACATTTGCCCCGTCTAAGAACATATCTACTTCGTCAAAGGCGTAAAAGGGAGAGGGACGATAGCGTTGCAGAGCGAAGATGAAGCTTAAGGCGGTGAGAGATTTTTCTCCTCCTGACATGGAACTCAAACGCTGCACTGGTTTTCCTTTGGGGTGAGCGATGAGGTTCAAACCTCCTTTCAAGGGATCTTCGGAAGATTCTAGTTCTAAATATCCATCTCCTTCTGATAGGGTAGCAAAAATAGTTGGGAAATTTTCGTTCACTGCATCAAATGCTTCTTTAAATGCCCGCAAACGCAGGGTGGTAAAGTTTTCCACTCGCAAGAGCAGTTCCGTTCTTTCTGCTTCTAAGGTAGCCAGTTTGCTAGATAGTTCTTCTAAACGCTCCTGAGTTTGCTCGTATTCTTCTAAGGCTAGCATGTTCACCGGTTCCATGGCTTCTAAGCGCTTCTGGGCTTGCTGCAGTTGCTTTTGCAGTTGTTCCAGTTGAGCCCGATAATTACCAAAGGTGATGGGTTCCTCTGATGTAGTTGTTTCTCCCTCTGGATCGGCGATGAGTTGGGGAATTTCTGGTAATGGTGAGGGAAGTTCTGCTTCTTTTGCTTGGAGCTGTTGTTGTAAGCTTTCTAGGGAAACTCTCCTTTCTGTTTGAGTTTCCTGGAGCTTTTGCAAGGCCCAAGTTTTCTTTTGCTCTCTTTCTTGCAAGGTTCTTAAGGCGGCTTCGAGGCGATCTCGGAGAGATCCGCTCTGCGGTGCGCGTTCTGCTTTAGTTTCCCCTAATTTCTCCGCTAGTTCCCCCAATGCTTGCTCTGTGGCTGCTATTTTCCCGATAATTGCTTCTAGCTCAATTTCAATCTTTTTTCCTTGCTCTTGGGAGTCCAGCTGAGTTTGGAGATATTCTCGTTCCCGGTGATCACTTTCTTCTAGTTTCTCTCCGTACCTTAACTGTTGATTTTGCCAATCTTTTAATTTTTCTTCTGCCTGGCGCAAGGATTGTTCTCGCTTTTGTAATTCCTGTTCGTTTGACTTAATTAAAGTTTGTATTGCCTGCCATTCGCTGTGGGTTTCCTTTTCTTCCAATCGAGCTAATTTCTCTTGCTCTACTGCTAGTTCTGCTTCCAGTTGGGGGATTTCTGCAGCTAAAACTGCCAGCTTTTGGGCTACTTCGCTTTTTTCCTGGCCATTTGCCACCGTTTGCTCCTCAGCTTGGGCTTTTTGCTTCCGCAGACGCTCTATTTCTGTCTTCAACTGTTCTTGACGCAATTCTCCTTCTCGTCCTTGCTGTCGGGCTTCTGTTAATTTTTCTGTCAATTGCTTGACATTTTCCCGGTTTTGTGCAGCAGACTTGTGGCAATGTTCTAAGATTCCTTCCAGTTCTTCCAGTCGAGAGCTTAAAGTTTGGATTTCCTGAGATTCCGTAGCTGCAGCAGTACCGAAATGTAATTGGGAGCGACTGGGTTTACTGCCCCCAGTCATGGCACCGCTGGGAGCCAGCAGATCCCCTTCTAAAGTAACAATTCGCTGTTTCCCCAAATGAAGGCGAGCGGTAGCTAAATTCTCGAACACCACCGTATTGCCGAAAACGTAAGCAAAAATACTCTGGTAGCGGGAATTACAATCAATTAAATTAACTGCTAAGTCGATAAAGCCTTGGGCGTAGCTTAAAGTAGCTATACTTTTTGGTGGATTTGCTTTGATTTTATTCAGAGGGAGAAAGGTTGCTCTTCCCCCTCTTTCTTGTTTCAACAGAGCAATACCAGCAGCAGCAATACCATCGTCTTCTACTACTAGATTGCCCAATCTGGAACCCGCTGCAATTTCCAAGGCCAGTTGATACTCAGGGGCTACTTGTGCCAGTTGAGCCACCAAACCGCAAACTCCCGACAAGTCGGATTGAAGAATGATTCTAGTGGCGTAAGTACCTTCTGCTTCTTGTTGGGCTTGTTTGGCTGCTTCCAGTTTATCTAGTTGTCGTTGTTTTTCCCGCTGTTCTTTGAAGAGACGGTTCTGAGTTTCTTCCTGCAGGTCCAGTTCTTGTTGACTGGCTGCCAGTTGCTCTGCTAAGGATTGGATTTCAGTTTCTGAAGCAGTGATTTGAGTAGATAAGTTTTGGGAATGTTCTTCTTTAAGAGTAATTTCTTTAATTGTATCTTCCAGCAATTGGCTTTGCTCAGTGATTTTTTGTTCCAACTGCCGCTGGCGTTCCCTTAACTTGGCTTGTTCTGTCCGTTGGGGTTCTAGTTGTTGCTGCAGTTGAGCTACTTTACGACTGAGACTAGTTTGTTCTTCTACCCAGGCTTTCGCTGCAGTAGCGATGGCATTGGCTTTTTCCCGACTTTCCTCTAAACTTCTGCTGGCTCCATTTTGTTCTTCTTGGAGAAGGGGAAGAGTTTCCGTTTCTAATTGAGCTTTCTCTGTTATCAGCTGTTGCAAGTTCTGTTGCAGTTGCTCTCGTTCTTCCCTGACAGTAGCGATCGCCTTCTCGTTTTCTACAGTTTTCCCTTTCAGTTCCTCTTGTTGCTGTTGCAGTTGGTGGCGTTTGAGTTTGCGAGTGGCTAACTGGTTGGCTAAGTCTAATTGTTCTTCCTCTCCCAGTTCTTTAACCAAAGCGTTGAGTTGTTTGAGAGAGCTAGAAGTTTCCTTGATATCCGTACTGAGAGAATTTAACCCAGATTCTAACTTAGTTGCTTCTTCTTCTCCAGCAGTAATAGTAGCTTGCAGTTGCTGGGATTCTTGTTGGAGAGAACGCCAGGTTAAGACAATTTCCCACTGTTGTTGTTGTTGAATTTTTTGCTTCAGTTCCCGGTATTTCTGCGCTTTGACCCGGTCTTTGGCAAGGCGATCGCGGGCTTTAATTAATTCTTGTTGAATTATTTGACAGCGCTCCTCTCTATCCTTAACCGAGTCTAGAGTTTTTTTCGTCTGTTCAATTTTGCGATCAAACTCCGCCACTCCCGCCAACTCGTCGATAATCTCACGAATTTCCCGAGAGTTCATCGTAATGATGCGGGTGACATCTCCTTGAAGCACCACGTTATAGCCTTCTGAATAAATACGCAGGCTGTTGAGTTGTTCGTGCAGTTCCCCAGCGGTGCAAGTTTCCTCATTAATACTGTATATAGAAGAGTAGCTACCTCCTTTTGCAATGCGCAGACGACGACTTACAGTCCATTCTTCTTCCTCAGAGAGAGCGAAAGTTACCGAAACCTTGGTTTCTGCAGCGCGACCTTTTTTCTGGCGATCATGGTTCACCAGATCCGGTAGCCGTTCCGCCCGCATCCCACGAGAAGTAGAGAGACCCAGACAAAAGAGGAGAGCATCGATAATGTTGGATTTACCGGAACCGTTGGGTCCGGAAACTACAGTGAATCCAGGTAATAGGGGGATTTTGGTCGTACCACCGAAGGATTTAAATTGAAACAGTTCAACCCGCTTAATATGAATCATTAAGCAATCATTTACTCTTGCTCTAAGATGATGGTAGCATTTTCACCAATATTTACCGCTAGAGTAGAAGAAGTTGTAATTAAATTTAATCGTTAGGAGCGAAAAGGGATGGCCCAGGGATTAGGTGGGGTGCGGTCACAACCAGTTGGCTAGAAGATCTAGTTTTTTCAGAATATTGTAACGGGTGTGGTCAAAAGTAGTTGTTTTCGGCTGAATATGTATTTGTCCACCGTGGGGTAGCCCTCTGGGCTGCCTAACTTTCAGGATAAGCCGCGACTATTGAGAATATAAAATTCAACTGTTTTTGACCGCACCCTATTGTAACTGCCGTCCGTCAGGAGACTATTGATACTGCTTTTGACTACAGCGATAGATGCTGTGGTGGGCAATGCCCACCCTACGAAAAAACTCTCTTCGACTACTTTTGTCGGCACCAGTTGCAGAAGAAAAAAGACAGTGAATAAACAACAACCAACAAACAACCAACAACAAACAAACAAACAACCAACAAACAACCAACAACCAACAACCAACAACCAACAACCAACAACAATTTTAGTTACTGGAGGAGCAGGTTATATTGGCTCTCATGCTGTTTGGGCTTTGAAAGAAAGAGGCTATAAAGTAGTTGTTCTAGACAATTTGGTTTACGGACATCGAGATATTGTAGAGGAAGTGTTAGATGTAGAATTAGTAGTGGGAGATACGAGTGATCGCCTTTTACTAGACCAGCTTTTTGCTACTCGCCAGATTGCTGCAGTAATGCATTTTGCTGCTTATACTTATGTGGGAGAGTCAGTGAAAAATCCGGGGAAATACTATGGCAATAATGTAGTGGGAACTCTCACTCTTTTGGAAGCAATGACAAAAGTGGGGATAGATAAATTGGTATTTTCTTCTACTGCAGCCACTTACGGTATTCCGCAAGAATCACCAATACCGGAAACTCATCCTCAACAGCCAATCAATCCCTACGGTTCCAGCAAGTTAATGGTAGAATGGATGCTGAAGGATTATAATCTAGCTCATGGTTTGAAGTCAGTGATATTTCGCTACTTTAATGCTTCTGGAGCAGATCCAAATGGAAAAACAGGGGAAGACCACAATCCGGAAACCCATTTGATTCCTTTAATTCTCTATACTGCTTTGGGTAAGCGTCCTTCTGTTTCTATCTTCGGTACCGATTATCCCACTCCTGATGGTACTTGTATTAGAGATTATATTCATGTCACCGATTTGGCCGAAGCCCATGTTTTGGGCTTAGAATATTTATTGCAGGGAGGGGAGACGGAAATATTTAATTTAGGCAATGGTAATGGTTTTTCCGTGAAAGAAACAATTGCTGCAGCTCGGGAAGTGATAGGAAAAGAGATTAAAGTGGTAGAGGGCGATCGCCGTCCGGGAGACCCGCCTATATTAGTTGGTAGTAGCGATAAAGCGAAGAAAATTCTCGGTTGGGATCCGAACTATGGGGATTTAAAACAAATTATAGCCCATGCTTGGCAATGGCATCAATTGCGTCATGGTTGTTAGTTATTTGTTATTTGTTATTTGTTGTTGGTTGTTGGAAATGTAGGTGGGCATCGCCCACCACAACCTAATATTAGCTTGACACAGTTAAAAATGTGGAATAGATTTCAGCCCAGAAACCGGGTTTCTGCTATCATTTTGGGCGCTATACCAAGATTTATCAAAGAAACCCGGTTTCTATCAAATACTTTGTTATTTGTTATTTGTTGTTGGTTGTTGGAAATGTAGGGTGGGCATCGCCCACCATAGCTGTTTATTGAAAAGCTAAAAGTTCAATTAATAATATTGATGTGTTATTAATTGAACTTCCTGCTAGTTTATCAAGAAACCACGGCTCTGTGCGACCCTGGTAAAACTAGAAATCTTTGGATATGTTTACGTCGGCTTTCATAAAGAATAGGTAACGGAAAACACGCGGCTAGTCAACAATTCTAACCTGTTTATGAACTGTTAGCAGCCAGAGCATAATTTTCAATGTCTGCACTTGAGTCTCTGTCAAATATTTGGTAATATGCTCTTGATATACTGAAATAAATTTCATATTTTTCGCGATCGCCTTTTCTATGATCGCCCCCCGATCCCTTTGGGATCCGCAAAGAGTGCGCTTTTTCAATAAGCTCCCAACAGTTACCTAATTTTTCTCCAACCCAATCCCGTTTAAACTCAAGCTTAGTCAGGGTGACAACGGTGTTGTCAGAGAGTCAGATTTTAAACACAAACCCTTTGGCTGAGAACTGGTAACTGGTCCCTGGTCACTGGTTAGCGATCGCGTTGGTTGAGACGTTTAAGATTATTGCGGAAAAGAACAGTGTTGGGATGATTTTCCCCTAGCTTTCGTTGGGCAATATCTAAGGCTTGTTCAAAGAAGGTTATAGCTTCTGAATATCTTCCTTGAGAAGAGTAGAGCAGAGCTAAATGGTTGAGATTTTCAGCTATATCTGGATGTTCCTCTCCTAACAAGCACTTATACATCTGGAGAGCTTCAAGAAGTAAGGGTTCTGCTTCTTGATACCTTCCTTGAGAATAGTAGAGTGCAGCTAAATTGTTGACACTTTTTGCTACAGATGGATGTTCCTCTCCTAACAAGCGCTTATACATCTGGAGAGCTTCTAGATAGAAAGATTCTGCTTCTAAATACCTTTCTTGAGACTTGTAGAGCAGAGCTAAATTGTTGAGACTGTGAGCTACATCTGGATGTTCCTCTCCTAACAAGCGCTTGCTCATATCCAGAGCTTCTAGAAAGAAAGGTTCTGCTTCTGAATATCTTCCTTGAGAATAATAGAGTCCAGCTAAATTGTGGAGACTGGTTGCTACAGATGGATGTTCCTCTCCTAACAAGCGCTTTTTCATGTCCAGAGCTTCTAGATAGAAAGGTTCTGCTTCTTGATATCTTCCTTGAGAAAGATAGAGTTCAGCTAAATTGTTGAGACTGGTAGCTATATCTGGATGTTCTTCTCCTAACAAGGACTTATACATCTCCAGAGCTTCTAGATAGAAAGGTTCTGCTTCTTGATATCTTCCTTGAGAATAGTAGAGTAAAGCTAAATTGTTGACACTTTTTGCTACATCTGGATGTTCCTCTCCTAACAAGTGCTTAGACATTTGGAGAGCTACTTGATAGAAAGTTTCTGCTTCTGAATATTTTCCTTGAGAACGGTAGAGTCCAGCTAAATTATTGAGACTGGCAGCTATATCTGGATGTTCTTCTCCTAACATGCCCTTTCTCATCTGGAGAGCTTCTAGAAAGAAACGTTCTGCTTTTTCATATTTTCCTTGAGACTTGTAGAGTCCAGCTAAATTGTTGAGACTGGTAGCTACATCTGGATGTTCTTGTCCTAAGAAGCTCTTTCTCATGTCCAGAGCTTTTAGATAGAAAGATTTTGCTTTTTCATATTTTCCTTGAGAATGGTAGAGTTGAGCTAAATTGTTGAGACTGGTTGCTATATCTGGATGTTTCTCTCCTAACAAGTGCTTATACATCTGGAGAGCTTCTAGATAGAAAGATTCTGCTTCTGAATATTTTCCTTGTGATTCGTAGAGTGCAGCTAAATTGTTGAGACTGGTTGCTACATCTGGATGTTCTTGTCCTAACAAGCGCTTCCTCATCTCCAGAGCTTCTAGAAAAAAACGTTCTGCTTCTATATATCTTCCTTGAGACTCGTAGAGTACAGCTATATTATTAAGACTGGCAGCTACATCTAGATGTTCTTGTCCTAACAAGCTCTTTCTCATGTCCAGAGCTTCTAGATAGAAAGGTTCTGCTTTTAAATATCTTCCTTGAGACTGATAGACTACAGCTAAATTGTTGAGACTGTGAGCTACATTTTGATGTTCCTCTCCTAACAAACGCTTAGACATCTGGAGAGCTTCTAAAAATAAGGGTTCTGCTTCTTGATATTTTCCTTGAGACTTGTAGAGTCCAGCTAAATTGTTGAGGCTAGTAGCTACATCTGGATGCTCTTTTCCCAAACGCTCGCGGGTCAAAGATAAACATTGCTCGCGCCAAGGTCTTGCTTGTTCGTAATACCCTTGACCTTCATAAAAGTTACTCAAACCAACAAAAGGCCAAATTAAATCTTCATCCCTTATCCAGTCACTAAAAGTTCTAGCAGTTTCTCCTAGATGAGGAATAGCCAAGCTAACAGCTTCTATATCTTTACGAGTTGGTGTTTGAGGAATCTCTTTTGCCACTCCTACCATTACTTCACAAAAACTATACTTATAATCATCCACAAAAGCCAACTCTTCCAACTTCCCCCGGAAAAACTCTTTAATTAACGAGTGAAACTGATAAGTTTCCTTTCCCACCCGCTTGAGCAAATTAAACTTGAGCAAAACCCCTCTAACCTTCCTCAAATCCCTAGTATTTTTCTCATTCCCTACAGCTTCCACCAAAGACCAAGAAATAGGAGCAACAGCAAATAAACTCATGCAACAACCTAACAAGCGAGCCAAATCTTCCAAACGTTGCCAACTCAATTCAAAAGCAGCAGCTACTCCCCTTTCAGCAGTCATATCCCCATCTCTTTCCACCAAAGCATCAGCTTGCAAACTAATCTCTTGCAACTCATCCAACATTTCCGCCAAAGACAAATCTTCCTCAAATTGCAGAAATCGTCCAACTAACTCCAATCCCAGAGGTAAATATCCCAACCACTTACAAAGTCTTCTGGCAACCCACGGTTCTTCCTTTAGTCTATCTCTGCCAACCAATGACTTTAATAAAGCTAAAGCAGCTCTTGGTTTCAGAACCTCTAAATCTAATTGCTCGATAGAAGCACCTAATTTTTGCCTGGTAGTGAGGAGCAAAGAAAAACGGGCTTCAACAACGGGAGGTAAATAAGCTTTAATTGCTTCATAATCCACTACATCATCTAGGACGATGAGAACTTTTCCTTCTGGCCATTTTCTCCAGCAGTAATCAATTTGAGTTGGTAAATCCCAATCTTTTGGAGGCTCCAACCCTAACTTAGAACGAGCAAAACTAATAATCTGAATGCCAACATCGCGATCGCGTACTCCCAACCAGCAAACTCCACCTGAATAAGTACCCTTTTCCCATTGTCTTTGAGCGTATTGTAGGGCTAGTTCGGTCTTCCCCAAACCGCCCATTCCCGTAATGGCAGTAATGGCAACTCGCTTATTTTGTTCTAATTGCTGGTGCAGTTCTTTCAGCACTTCTTCCCGTCCAACAAACTCTACTACACCGCTATGAGGGATATTTTGTGGTATTCCTACTAGTGGTTTGAACTGGGATTTCTGGACAGCTTCAATAAGTTTTTCAATGAGTTTATTGAGCGTTTCTTCATCTAACTCAAGGATTTGCTTATCGCCAATGTGAATATTCTCTGCTTGGGCGATATTAATAATATACTTGCCTAGTTGCTCGATCGCGCCTTCTTTATTTCCCAGTAATTGAATCAGATCTTGAATATCTTCATCAGTACTAGCTCGTCGTTTTAGTATTTGGAAGAGGTCATTAAAATTATCTTGGGAAGGCATATTGTTAATTACTGATATAAGTTTTCTCTTTTCTCATCTTAATATGATATTCCCTAAAATTAATTTTGACAACCCAACATCATCCAATCTCTCATTACACAGGCTAGAAGCGTCACAGGCTAGAAGCGACACAGGCTAGAAGCCTGTGCCACGCTATGTAATCTGAAATCTGAAGAAGAATACTACAAATACTATATTTATAAGTAATTGGTACAAGCTCTAACGGTGGATCCCCCCCAGCCCCCCTTAATAAGGGGGGAGAAGAAAAAGTACTCTG
>JH610722.1 GCA_000252485.1 Prochloron didemni P4-Papua_New_Guinea
GGGGGATCAAGGGGGGATCCAGGGGGATTTAGGGGGATAGTCCCCATTTATAGCACTTCCCAGGAAGATTGCTAAACAAAGGAGCAACTATCATGCTAAATTAACTATCAACTGTCAACTATCAACTATCAACTATCAACTATCAACTATCAACTATCGAGATAAATATGTTTGAACCGGGTACATTATTGACAAATATCCAACAAACAAGCGCCTTAGCCCTTGAATGCGGTTCTCTTCAACCCATAGCCACAAACTACGAATTAGTAGAACAAGAAGGAATGACTTTTCTCGTGCGTATCTTAGCTAACCTAGTGCGTAAAGATAAAGCCCAACAAAAAGAAAAAGAAAACAAGACCAGTTCGGGAAAAGAATTTAATCCTTTCCTTCCCTACGAAGAAGATTTATTTGTTGCGGATATTTCTCCCACTCACTTGTGCCTCTTAAATAAATACAATGTGGTAGATAATCACTTATTAATTGTCACCCGAGACTTCCAAGAACAGGAAACTTGGTTGACTTTAGAAGATATGGCTGCCCTCTGGCAGTGTATGGCAGAATATGAAGCTTTAGCCTTTTATAACGGGGGGACTATTGCCGGTGCGAGTCAGCGTCACAAACATTTACAATTAATTCCTCTGCCTCTAGGATGTTGTGCCGGAAAATTTCCCCTGGAACCCACAATTTCTGCTTGTCAATTAAAAGAAAATTGTATTAATAAAGTCTCTCAATTTCCTTTCCTCCATGCTGTTGCCAAACTAGACTCTAGTTACTTGAAATCTCCTCTAGATGCTGCTCCCCAACTATTAGCAACTTATTACCAACTTTTGCAATCTGTAGGCTTACTGAAAGGCAATCAACCGAAAAGAGAAAGACAAGTGGGAGCTTATAATTTCCTGGCTACAAGAGAATGGATGTTAATTATTCCCCGTTGTAAAGAACATTTTCAATCTATCTCTATCAACTCCTTAGGTTTTGCTGGTTCTCTGTTCGTTCGGGATGGAGAACAAATGGAACTATTGAAAAAATCCGGTCCTCTCAATGTGTTAAAAACTGTAGCCTTTGCCAAATAAGATTAATTCTGATTAATGAGAAAATGTGGTATAATTAAGATTATTGAGAATTTCCCAGTTGATGAACCAAATACCCATAGCTATGGAAACCGTAGAAACCTTAATTGCTCAAATTCAACAAGAAGCACAAAGAGAAGATTTTCCTATGGATACCCCTGTATACCAAGCGGCCAATTTAGAACCTACCTATCCCATTCTCTATGCAGGAAACCTCAAAAGTGAACTTTGCTTTTTTGCCAGAGATTTAGGTAAAGATGAAGTGTACGCTCGCCAACCATTATATGGTGCGGCGGGTACTCTAGTGCGCCGGGGTTTTTATCAAGCTATGTCTGGAATAGAAACTAATAGCAAGAAAGAACTGGAAAAAGTTGGCGATCGCCTTCTTCTCACCAACACCGTTCCTTACAAACCTCCCGGTAATAAAGCTTACTCCGCAGCAGTGAAAAAGCGCTTCCGTCCTTTTATTGAAAAGTTGTTAGTGTTGCACTGGCAAGGAAGCCAGATTATCACCCTAGGTACGGAAGCTTTTAAATGGTTCGCTCCTTATGGAGGGAAAAAAGAATTGGATACGTTTTTTAAACGGGGCGATCGCTATTCCGCTCACATACAAGTTACCCTCTGTGCCAGGGACGATAGCGGTTTGCAGCATGAAAAATCAGTCACCCTCAGTCCTCTACCCCACCCTTCACCCCTCAATAAAACCTACTATGCTCAATTTCCTGCCATGCTTCAGCACCGTCTGGACAATTTCACCTTTTGACCTATACAGGACTTAGATAAACAAACCTAGAAACCGGGTTTCTTGCCAAGATAAAACGGCTAAAATCCAGAGTTTTAGTTCAGAAACCCGGTTTCTGCGTAGTCCTACTCTACAAAAAAATGTAGTAGAATTTGAATAATTGAAGGTAGCACGGTTCGGTTTCCCTTACCGTGCTACCCTACAGCAAATGGTAACTGACAACAATCAGAGCCACTTCTGGTGTGTGTGAGGAAAATTAAAACAATGGAACGCTTGTGGTCCAGCATCTTTTTAACAGCCTGTCTTTGGCTATTGGCCAATATATCCGCCAATCAGCTTCCCATATCCATAGAAAAATTCTCCCCTACTAACTGGTTGGGAAATACGAACTTGCAGTTAGTTCCTAATTAGGGTTTGCGGAAAAAGTCTATTAGTGTGGAGGGAAAAGAGATTTCAGCCCAGAAACTGGGTTTGGACTATTATTTTAGGAATCATCTTAAAACTTTAGCAAGAAACCCGGTTTCTCAACCCACGCTCGATATGAGATAATGAATCAAACTAATCCATTTCTGGGTATCAAAACGAGAACCATTTTCACTTGGTTTCTGGTCAGCATTTTTATCTACATCCTCTTGTCATTCTTCATAAGATTTATTGGGGCACTTATACCTGGATTGAATAACTGGGAAATTAATAGTTTAGACTTGGAAGACCCTCTTTTTCAGTTAATTATTCTCAATGTTTGGATTTATAGTTTAATTGTAGCTTGGTCTTGCCGCCAAGTACAACGCACTAACCTAAGTTTCCCGAAAATTATAGGCAAGTTACCAAAAAATAGGCAATGGTTGCGGTTAATCTGTTTAACAATTCCTATTTTAATGTTTTCCTTAGGTTCTGGCCTAATTCTCTTCTATTTACTCACCTTGATTGCTCCAAGTATAGTTGAATCTACAACGGAGCAAAATATATTTCTTTCCGCTGCCGAAACAGCTTTTCCCTATACTTACAATTTACTCCAAATCTTGTTTATTGTCATCTTAGCCCCTATAACTGAAGAAATCTTATTTCGAGGATTAATCCTACAAAGATGGTCAGTAAAATGGGGTACGAGCAAAGGAATAATTTTCTCTTCCTTATTCTTTGGCATGCTCCATCCTAACCCCATAGGTTTATCCATGTTTGGAGTGATAATGTCTTTGCTTTATATCCGCCAGCGGACTTTAATCTTACCCATCATTTGCCACATGGTCAACAATGGTATAGTTGTGGTATTGGAACTGTTAACATTACTAGAAACAGAAAAGACTGTGTGGAGTATAGAGCAAATTCAAGCTTCTTGGTGGCAGGGGATAGTATTTATAGTCTTAGCTGCACCTTGGTTAATTTGGTTTCTCCGAAAAAATTGGCCCAATCAACAACAATTATTGCCTTATTTTGCTAATTTTAACCGCAGATGAACACAGATGAACGCAGATGAACTGTCAACTGGTATAGGTTCATCTACAACGTGAAAATCGTCCAGTTTAAATCCATTTCCGTTCTCTTTTGAAGAATTTTTAACCGCAGATGAACACAGATGAACGCAGATGATTGAAGATAGTTATTGATGGGAAGCATATTGTTGTAATTGCCGTTTTTTTTGCTTTCTTTCTATTCTCAAACCTATTCTCAAATCTATTCAGGACTTACGCAAACAAGCCTAGAAACCGGGTTTGGAGTCCGGATAAAACGGCTAAAATCCAGAGTTTTAGTTCAGAAACCCGGTTTCTGCGTAAGTCCTACTATTCTCAAATCTATTCTTAAAGTCCCCCTTTGATAAGGGGGATTTAGGGGGATAGTCCCCAAACTGGTCACTTACAAACTGGTTGGTCTACAACCTTAAACTTATCGTCCAGTTCAAATCCCTTTCCGTCCTCTAATTTATTTGCTTGTACGTTATTGGTAACTACAGCATTCAGAGCAGGCCAAATATACTGATAGTTATAAGCATTGGGACGATGTTTAACGCCGCCAAAAAGAGCCATAAAACCATCGCCATAATATTTAGTGTCGGTAACAGATTGATTGTGATTGGCCGTTAACTCTTCATCCTTATTGGACAGGGAAAAGTAAATTTTCTTTTCCGTAGAAGCGATGGCAAAAAAGTCACCTTTTGCTTGAGATAAAGGAGGTTCTACCCATGCCGTAGGCTTGACAATTTTGTCGTCATTTCCGTGTAAAATGCCTACGGGAACTGTTAGCTCTTTGCCAGTTTCTTTAATATTCATTTCTTGCGTTGCAAAAGGAAAGCCCAAGCAGCCTAAAATCACAAGAGCTAGTGTCGGTATTCCCATGGTACTATTGGGAGCCGGATCCCCTGTAATAACTTGCTGCGGCTGAAACTTTTGGAATTTTTCCTCTGACTTCTTCTGGAGAGAATAAGGCCAGCTAAGAGCCAAAAGTCCTCCTAAAGAATGACCGAAGACATAAAAATCCATCTTCTTTTCAGCTAAATTTAGCTGTTGTTTTCCCTGTTGCTTGCTCTGTTCGGATAGTTTTTCCCATGCTTTGTCTGTAATATCAATTGCAAACTCCAACCATTGTTCTGGTGAGTATCTCAAACTTGCAATCACCGTGGTAATCATGCGAATTAGATTTTTCCCAAATTTCCGATTGAAGAGATAAAAAAGAGAAGCAATTACAATGAATAGTACTGCACTCAAACTCAGTCTTAATTCTTCAAATTTTACCTTTCGTTCAGCTGTTTTCTTGTAATCTTTGTTCTTAATTTCGCCGCCAAAAATCAATTTTTCCAACAAAGTTCCCGAAGCTAACAGCCAATACTTAAGAGTCGGTCTTTCTGGTTTATCCTCCGCCGTAAAATCTGGATAATCGCTCTGTTGATAATCGGGAAAAAAGACGTAGTAACCCTTTTGTACTAGCTGGATTGAATGGGCTTCGTAAAATTCGGGTAAACAAAGAGCAAAACCATGTAAGTAAGTAATTACTTTACATTTGCCTTTTTCTTGGTAAGGTTTTTCCGGAACGTATATTCTGATAAAGTCACCATTTTGATGGCTTCCTGTTTGATAAATGGTATATGCCGGCTCACCTTTTGGTTTCTCTTCTTTCCAAAAGATTTGATAACCATCATATTCTGTAACGTGCCATCCTTCCGGGGGGTCGGTTGGGGTAGGAGGTTCTGGTTTTAATTCATCTTCCAAATGATATTGAGTCAATAACAAACTGAGAGCTAAAAGGCATTCTGCCGCACTACCTGGAAGAGGCCCGAACTGTTGAGAAGGTAAAGCATTGCCTAGCAAACCAATCAAAGTCCCTACAAACAACCAAGGCCAATTTTTCGTTCTGATCCAAATACCGATGGCCACTAACAAAACAAACACATTAACGACAATAGTGGAGATGGGTATGTCTGGATTGCTAGGAACATAGCGCAAAACACCTGCAAAAGTTGCTGGAACTAACTCCAGTCCCACGAAATGTTGCGTTATATCAAATGCAGCAATGGCAAAAGCCACTAGCCAAGATAAAACTCGAACCAACTTATTCGCCCAGCCAGCCCCAGCACTATGGGCTAATTCAACTGCCACGACAATAAACAAAGGGGTGCGGTCAAAAACAGTTGAATTTTATATTCTCGATAGTCGCGGCTTACCCTGAAGACTAGGCAGCCCAGACTTGCCCTGCCCTTCGGCTACCCTTCGACTTCGCGGTCCCTGAGCGAAGTCGAAGGGCAGGGCGAGCGCTCA
>JH610723.1 GCA_000252485.1 Prochloron didemni P4-Papua_New_Guinea
AGGAACGGGAGTGCGAACGGAAGATAATACATCTCGAATCCCAGATGTGGTAGTATTTAGCAAAAATGTTTGGGAACAAGTTCTTCATCGTCCCGGAGCTGGAGTTTTAGATTTTGATGAACAACCGATTCTAGTAATAGAAGTAGTCAGTAGCAATCGCCGGGATGATTACGTGGTTAAACGGAACGAATACGAAATAGCAAAAATTCCTTCCTATTGGATAGTAGACCCAAAAAAGAAACTCGTGAGGGTATTTACTAAACTTAGGAATAAAGAGGGATATACCTCTGTAGATTTTACGGAAGAGAAAACAATTGTTTCCAGTCAGTTTGACCAACTAGTGTTATCGGTGAAAGAACTGCTGAATCCTCCTATAGTGGAGGAATTAATTAAAGAAGAACAAACCACAATCAAAACTTTGGCACAACAGGCTGAAACTTTAGAACAACAGGTTGAAACCGAACGCCAGCAAGCTGAAACTGAACGCCAGCGAGCTGAAACTTTAG
>JH610724.1 GCA_000252485.1 Prochloron didemni P4-Papua_New_Guinea
GGAACAACAGGTTGAAAACGAACGCCAGCAAGCTGAAACTGAACGCCTACGAGCTGAAACTTTAGAACAACGAGCTGAAACTTTGGAACAAAGAGCTGAAACTTTGGAACAAAGAGCTGAAACTTTCCAACAACAGGTTGAAAACGAACGCCAGCAAGCTGAAACTGAACGCCAGCGAGCTGAAACTTTCCAACAAGAGGTTGAAAACGAACGCCAGCGAGCTGAAAAGTTAGCCCAGCGTTTACTCCAAATGGGAATTAATCCAGAAGATTAAAATTTCGCTCACACTTTACCTGTCTACGAGAGTAGACCAGTGAACATTAATCTGTGGAGTTAATCTTATTTCTGCTCTTCCCACTGAAGAATCAATCTTGAAGTCACAAATCAGAGATTCACCAGACAAGTCACTCTGTAAAGTTATTCTCTGAGCACCTTCTTGGCTAAAGTAGGCTACTTGAATATTTTGAACGAATAACCGCGCCTGACAAGAGCACTCAATTTCATGAAATGAAAATACCAGAGTCACACCAAGCTTGTCTGTTGCTTGGTAGACATATAAACCATCTTCCGGGACAGAATCTTGAGTTGGTTCGCTCAGAAAAAAACCTATCAGATCGGTGTCATCAGGAACAGTAAACATCTTTCCATCCTTTTTGAAATACGCCGGAATATGTTGAAAAACCCAGCGAGTGGAAAGCATAATTAGAATCCCCGTTGATTTATCACGGGGAGCGTCAATTAGTTGTTTTGTTTAGAACTTGATTCCAATTTGGCCATTAATACCGCGAATACTGTGATATCCTGCGCCGAAAAATACTCTTCCAGGAGGTTGATATTGAACTCCCCCAGAGTAAGCAAAATCATCGTCTCCAGAATACCAGCCAGCGCCTACATAGGGAGAAAAAATGGGGAAACCGAAAAATGCTAACACGTCTACTCCGGTGGCTCCATCTTCTCCTGTACCTACTTCCAGGCCAAAATTAGCCACTCTCGCTCCAGCACCATAGCTGATATCTTCGTCCTGCACACCTCCTGTCAGCCAAACTTGGGGTAAGAGCTGGCTCTGAGCTGGTTTGGCTGTGCTTAGACTCAAGGCTGTTACCAATCCGCCATAGATGAGGGCGGTTTTCAAGGATGAAAATTTGTTAGATTTAATCACTATGACAAAATAAGACTACTTATCCGACATCATATAATGACTGCTCGCAGCTATTTTTAGTTTCCTGCGATCGTAAACCCACCATCTTGGCATTACATTCATTAGACATCTGGAAAAACTGGGGGTGCAATCCTGATATATAAGGTTTTCAGAACCAATTCTTACTATGTCTATTACTTCTGGGGTTTGAGGGTTTGAGTCAAATTCTCCATGGTTGGCTATTTACTCTATCGATATAGTTGTATGGCAAAGGAAAAAAAGCTGTTGTCAACGGGTGTAGTCAAAAGTAGTTGCTTGGTGCTAAATATCTATTTATAGCGCTACGCGCAATTCAAAATTCAAAATTCAAAATTCAAAATTCAAAAACAGGCTATGACTATGTTTCAGGCTTTATTAATGACAATACCTAAATGCGTAGTGCTACATCAATTGTGGGGTAGCCCTCTGGGCTGCCTAACAATCGCGGGTAAGCCGTAACTATTGAGAATATAAAATTCAACTGTTTGTGACCGCACCCCACCATCTCATGGCATTATTATAATTCTCGCCAAGACCCCAAGGGAGGAGGAAGATTTTTTGATTAAATCTTCCATCATCTCGCTTTAATGTAAAGCTAAAAATTCTGCTACGGTACGATTAAATGCTTCCGGTTCCACTAAAAATGGCCAATGATTTCCCGGCACTTCAACAATTTTTAAATTAGTTAAATAAGTTTGATAGGGTTTCAATTGCCATGAAGTGCGATTGAGACCTTGTTCTGGTTGAATAAATAGGCTAGGAACGTCTAAAGGTTTGGTCAGTCCCGCTACTTTCATCACATCAACAAAAATTTCATTCCGGGCTTGCAGGACAAATTTACTGCCCCAACTGCCATCTTGTTTCTGTTCAATTCCTGCTGCAAATACTTCCTGCTGTAGATTGCTCCAACCTTGATATTGTTTCAACTCCTTTGCTAGTGTTTCTGCTGCTTCGTAACTGGGAAATGGACCCATCATTTTTAGAAAAGGCAAGACCCGATATAAGATGGGAAAAGTGAGTTGAAACCAACTAGGCATTTTGCCAATAAAGAAAGGATCTACTAAAATTAAACTCTGAAAAAGTTGGGGACGTTTGGTAGCCCAAATTGCTGCTAGTTTAGCACCCCAAGAGTGACCGAGAATATGAGCGGAAGACCAACCTAAATGCTCCATCAATGCTTCTAAATCGGCAATTATCTCAGTAGAACTGTAACCTTGTTTAGTGGGTTTGCCACTTTCTCCATGACCCCGCAAATCTGGGGCGATAATATGATAGTCTGAAGCAAGGTGTTCCCCAAGACTTTTCCACACTAAAGCTAGGTCTGCTAAACCGTGCAATAAGATTAATGGTTTCTTTCCTTGGTTCCACTCAAGATAGGAAAGTTGTAGTTGAGGTAAATCTAAAGTTTGACGCATATAGCAATGAACAATGAACAATTAACAATGAACAATTAACAATTAAGAGTTTTATTATAGCTATAAAACGCTATAAGATTATTATTGGGGTTTAGAGTCATTGGATAGATTTAATTCTAAGAGTCCGTCAGGAGGGGTAATTTCTAAGCGGCCTTTTTCTAGGTCTACCAGGGGAACAATTTCGTTTACAAAGGGAATTAAAATAGTTCGTGGCTTGGGTTTTTTCGGCTTTAGTTTTCGTCTTTTGCTCTTTCTACTAACTTTAGCTAAATCTATGTGGGACAGGCTTCTAGCCTGTGCCTGTGCCTGTTCCTGTTCCTCTGTCTGTGATTGTTGATGTAGCTTTATTTCTAGCAAATCATTTCCAGCTGAGTAAACATCTACGACTGTGCCAAGATTTTCTCCAGTAAGTTGATTATAAACCTCTAAGTTAATTAAATCAATGACGTGAAATTCACCTTCTTCTAAGTGAGGGCGATCGCTTGCTGGGACAAGTAATTTTGCTCCCCGCAAACTTGAGGCGTGATCGCGATTTTCAATTCCTTCTAATTGAACTACATATATATTCTTGCCTGGTACACGATATCCTGCCAGTAATTCTATTGCTTCTGGTGTATCCCTGTTTTCTTCTTGTAACCATCTCGTACCCGGTTCTAAAAATCTTTCTGGAAAATCAGAACTAGAATTAACTCGCAACTCTCCTTTCAATCCTTGGGGAGCAACTATGCGACCGATTTCAATCCATTCTTCCATTACAATTAACAATTAACAATTAACAATTAACAATTAACAATTAACAATTAACAGTTATAGCGCTTCGCGCTATAATAAGAAATTAACAACAAACAATAAACACAATGAACGAAGAAAATCCGGTTGCTATAAAATCATACCAGTTTGCTATTAGAGCAGTCAATGCGTATAAATACTTAACAAAGGAGAAAAAAGAGTTTATTTTATCGAAGCAGTTGATGAGAAGTGGAACATCAATTGGAGCTAATATTGCCGAAGCAAATGGAGCAATTTCAAAGGCTGACTTTTCTGCTAAAATGTCTATAGCTTACAAAGAGTGTCTAGAAACAAAATATTGGCTTTCTCTGTTAAAAGAGACAGGTTATATTAGCGAGAAAGCATTTGCTAGTATCCACGGAGATGCGGATGAAATAGCCAGACTACTGTTTTCCATTCTCAAAACTACCAGAATTAAAGATCCTCCTCCCCATTAACTAATTGCTCATTGCTCATTGCTCATTGCTCATTGTTCATTGTTCATTGTTCATTGTTCATTGCTCATTGAGAAATTGTTCATTGAATAGCAAGAGCTAATACAACTAAGCCAGCATTAATACAGTAAAAGGCTCCCACAACTTGAGTTTCCTTCCAACCGCTTAATTCTAAATGATGGTGAATGGGAGCCATTTTGAATAAACGCTTGCCTTTACCATCCGGTCCCTTAGTAGCTTTATAGTAACTAACTTGAGCAATTACGGAAAGAGATTCGATAAAGAAAATGCCACTAATAATAAAAAGACTCCAAAGATTGGCAGTTAGCAGTCCTACTGTAGCTAAAGCAGGTCCCAAGGCTAAAGAACCAGTATCCCCCATAAAGACGGAAGCCTTGTTGCGGTTGTGAACTACAAAGCCGAGACAAGCACCGGAGAGAGAAGCGCAGAAAATAGTTAAACTGGGGTAGTTGGGAGCAACCAGAATACCGAGACCTAAAAAGGCGATGGCCGCTGTTCCTCCTGCCAGTCCATCCACTCCATCGGTTAAATTAGTGGCATTGCTTTCTGCCACTAGCACAAATCCAGCTAAAGGCCAAAATAGCAGTCCCAAGGGCAAAACCAGAAAAGGCAATTTGATAATGGTAATGTCATCCGGTTGAGTCCGAAACATCCAGAGACAAAAAACCAGACAAATAGCAATTTGCAGAACCAATTTCATCCGGGGAGAAATTCCCTTATTAGACTTGCGTTGCAATACTTGCCAATCGTCAATCCAGCCAATGCCAGCATAGCCTATTGTCACCAGACAAGCTGCTATTACTTCTGGAGCAAATCTGGACCAAAACAGAGCCACTACTACTCCTACGGGAACGAAAAATATGCCCCCCATAGTAGGGGTTCCTGCTTTTTTCAGATGGCTTTGAGGTCCGTCTTCTCGAATTATCTGTCCTGTTTTCAGCCTTTGTAACAGGGGAACGACCCCATAACCGAGAGCTGCACTAATAAAAGCAGATAATAACAGAGGCAAGAGCAGGGAACGCTCCCGTCCGTGACCCAGCAGAAAATCAGTCAGAGTTGCTCCTACAAGTAAAAGGAGAGCCAAAAATATCAGTAAATCCCTACCGGAGGGATTGAAAATTTTCGGCCATAAGAATTTTGCTTCGTCCACAACTCTCGTATTGTTACTCATTTAAATCGCTATCGTCTTCTTCGTCGCCGAAGTCTTGGTTCTCAGCATCCATCAATTCTGAGATTTCCGCATCTTCCTCCAGATCGTCGATTACTTCTTGGGTTTCTCGAGGAATGAGACGATTGTTGCTTTTTAACCAATCGATTAGAGATGGTTCTTGTTGGAGAGTAACTACCCCTGCTGGTTCGTAGCGGGGTTCTTGACGCAAAGCAGGATTTTTATTTTTCATGAGAAACCTCTCGGGAAAACGGAAACCGCCCCCCCTGTTTCCCCCCCAGTGGG
>JH610725.1 GCA_000252485.1 Prochloron didemni P4-Papua_New_Guinea
GAAGCTGTTTAACGACTCGGTTCTAGAGCCGGTCACTGGCTCATCCCAGGGTAGGACTTTAACACTTACCGATAACGTAGTTCCCATGAAGAGAACTTAGACTGGTCAGCTAGCTTTAGCTTCAGGGCACGAAGCCCCGCTGCTTCCGGCGCGGGGTGCTGACGACTTGAGTCAATAGGGAATCGAACATTTAGAGTGTATCACGGGTTTTTTTTTCCGGAGTGATGGCACGGTCTAAAATAAAATATCCCTGGAGGAATCTAGCTAAGGAAGTGGAATCATGAGCCGAAAAACAGAATTATTGGAAGCGATCGCCGGACAAAATCGGGGTTTACTTACTTCGGAAATCGACAAAGTCAAAGTTCTGACGGCCATAGAACGACTGGAAGACCAAAACCCTACTCCAAAACCCCTAGAAGCACCAGAACTGCTGGGGGGTAACTGGCGCTTGCTCTATACTACCAGCGAAGAATTGCTAGGTTTCCAGCGATTTCCCCTATTGCAACTGGGTCAAATCTATCAATGTATTCGTCCCCTGCAGAATAAAGTTTATAATATTGCCGAAATCTTGGGGGTTCCCTTTTTGGAAGGATTAGTTAGCGTGGTAGCTAACTATGAAGCAGTTAGCGAGCTGAGGGTCAATGTCCAATTCAAGCGATCGATTATTTCTTTCCAACGCTTAATCAACTATCGTTCTCCCAACCAATTTATTGAAGAAATAGAAACGGGGAAAAAATTTCTTCCCCTTGATTTTAGCTTGGAAAATCTCGAGGGACAAGGATGGCTAGAGACTACCTATTTAGACAACGATTTGCGTTTGGGAAGGGGGAATAAAAACCATGTCTTTGTCCTTGCTAAGGATAATTGGAATTAATTAATAATTGATTAATTTTCACTGATAAATTGGAGTAAATGAGCGTGAAACTCTTCTGTGGCTCCCATATAACAAGCATGTCCAGCGTCTTTTAAAATAACCTTGCGAGCGTTGGGCATTGTTTTGACTAGGAAATCTGCTTGGTCCAGAGGGACAATTCTGTCATTACTGCCCCAAATTGCCAGCACTGGCAGTTGATTTCCTGCTAATTTCTTAATCCATTGACCAATTCTAACGGGAGCAACTGCTACGAAACCGCCAAATTTATCTGGGTAAGAAGCAATAGCGGGTAAACTATAACCCCCACTCATGGAAGGAGAAACCACAATGGGTTTAGTTAATTTCAATTCCTCTATTAATTCTGCCAAGAAATTGCTGGGATTGCCACTGGAAGAGCTTGCCGACTTGCCATATCCCGGTAAGTCTATGGCCACAGCTCTATATCCTTGTTTGGCTAGTAATTTGTTATTTGTTATTTGTTATTGGTTGTTTGTTCTAATTATAGCGTTTCTTGAATTCAGGAGGGACATCTACTGAATATGTATTTATCAACGTGGGGTAGCCCTCTGGGCTGCCTACCAATCGCAGTTAAGTACTGTGGTGCGTTGCGCCCCAGCTTCGCGCCTGGAAAGCGCGACCGCACCCTACTAATTGTAGCATTTCTTGAATTCAGGAGGTACATCTATATACCGGCTTCTTTCATGTTTACTATTGAGTGAGAGCAACCAGCAGGTTGCGGTATAACTATCAACTATCCACTATCAACTATCCACTATCAACTATCAACTATCAACTGTAATGATTAATTTATCTCAAGGACACCTCAATTTACTAGAAACTTGTCCGCCTCAATTCCAAAAGATTTATTTAGAACAATTGAATTCTCCCATTAATCCAGAAATACAAGCAAGATTAACTTGGGGAAGTCGATTTCACTTGTTAATGCAGCAGCGAGAATTGGGATTGCCCATAGAATCTTGGTTGCAAGAAGATGATGAGTTAGTTCAGGCGATCGCCTCTTTACTAGATGCTGCTCCAAACATTCTTCAACCCCACCCTGAAAGTTTCCGAGATGCAGAACATTGCCGCACTTTAAAAGAACGAGGCCATTTACTCACGGTTATCTACGATTTACTCATTACTAATAGTTCCCAAGCACAAATAATCGACTGGAAAACCTATTTCCAACCCCGGAATAAGGCTAAACTAGCTACTAATTGGCAAACTAGACTTTACCTTTATATCTTAGGAGAAACTTCATCCTATGTACCGGAGCAAATTAGTATGACTTATTGGTTTGTGAAACTGCCGCACAAACCCCAAAGTTTAACTTTTACTTATAATAGCAAGCAACACGAGCAAACTAGACAAGATTTAAGCCAGCTCTTGACTAAGTTGGATGGTTGGCTCCAAGATTATCTTAATGAGGGTATTGCTTTGCCTCACCGGCCAAACTGTCAAGATACTTGCCCCTATTATCAATCTTGGCTTGCTTTTCCCGGTGAAGGGAACCAGGAAGCAATGAAAGGCGAAGACTATCTGAGTGCTTCAATTGAAGATATTGAAGAAGTATCCATTTAACCCAGGGAATAAACTATTTAAATTGATTGATAATTGGTAATTGTCAATTGGGAATTGACTAATGGGTGCGGGAACCATTTCGCCACGGGAATCCAATAATTGGACGAGAATGAGATAAGTAATAGCTAGTAATAGAGAAATAGCCCCGGTAATAATAGCGACAATTTTGCCTTTGGTCATTTTATAGCAGTTGACAGTTGAGAGTTGATAGTTAATATAGCAATTTCGCGGTTGTTTTGGAGTGTAGCAATGGTCCTAATATTGCTATAAATTATAGAGTTAACCTTGAAATAAGGAAAAAGCGATCGCTCCTTGAGTAATCATTTTCCCTAGAATGCGATCGCGAAGCGCCAGCGAAGCTGATCGCCTCTTGTGAAAGATTTACCAGTGTGGTTATTAAGTGGATATCACTAGTCACCGTTCACCAGTCACTAAATACAGTCTACCAGCCTTTCTCAGACTGTGAGAAAACGTAAGCAGCTACATTCTCAATTTGCTGAGGTTTCAAAAGACGGCCAAAGGCAGGCATGGCTCCTGCACCGTTGGTTACTTGATTGATGATAGCTGCTTCAGAATACTTGCCATATTTCTCCAGGTCGCTCTTGGAGAGAGTTTTCTGGGGATTGACTGTATTTTTCCCGCCCTTATGACAGACTTGGCACTTAGCTTGAAACACGCTTGCACCCTTGGCTGCATCTCCAGCAGCTAAAGCGGAGTTGGGGAAGCTGAAGGTCATTAATGCGAAAATTAACAGAATAGCGATTAGTATTTTTTTCAAAGTGTTTCTCCTCTCGGTATCGTGTCGAGCCAGCTATTATCCTTAGCTAAGAGGGGCTACTCTGTCAAACGACAGGCTGTCAAAGTTCGTTCCAAGGGAAAATCTTTATAACTTACATTTATCTAGGGCGCACAGCCGTGCGCCCTGCCCACCATTTGCTTAGAGCAAAATGGCACTCTAGAAGCTCCTATTGCACAATAATTTTGCCTTTCATACCAGAACTACGGTGAGGTTGGCAAAAATATTCGTAAGTTCCGGCTTTGTCGAATGTTATTTCAAAAGATTCACCTGGTTTAAAGGCCAATTCTTTGTGAGATAGTTTTGCATTTGTCCCCTCGAACATTACGTTGTGAGGAGCAAACTTGTTGTTAACCCACTCAACGCTATCTCCAGCGGAGATAGTAACTTCCTTAGGGACAAATTGCAGAGGTGGACCACTGGACGCGCCCATTTTTACTGTTACGGTAGCTGCAGTAGCGGGTGATACGGACAGAGCCAAGGTGGCAATGGCCAGTAAGATGGTAGAGAGAACTAAACCTAGTTTTTTCAACATTTTCTTGATTAACTTGCCGCTGAATACCCCATCAGGATTTTGGCGGGGAGGAAGCGAGGCGGTACAAACCGCTTCCTTTGGCTCAAGAACGAATATCTCGTCTTGCTAATCAAGATTATTACCTAACTATGACAGTTTGTCAAACTTTTTTAGGACTTACGCAGAAACCGGGAATAGTAACCAAAACTCTGGGTTTTGCCATTTTATCCCGACTCCAAACCCGGTTTCTAGGCTTTTTGGCGTAAGTCCTGTTTTTTTTGGCAATAGTTCTTTTGCTAAAATCTAATTCTGGCTCTTGTCTTTACTTATTCAGGATGGATTCTACCAAGGAAAACCTCACCAATGAAACAATGCCAGTGGTCCAAACTTGGGGCTTGGGCAAAGTTTACCGCACTGGCTTCTGGCTGAATCAACAAGTTGAATCTTTGAAAAACTGCTCCCTGACAGTAGAACAGGGAGAAACCTTCGGTTTACTCGGTCCCAATGGTGCGGGGAAAACCACCCTCTTAAAAATCCTGCTGAGTATAACTCGTCCCACTGCCGGACGGGGAGTATTGCTGGGTCGTCCTTTGGGCGATCGCTCTGTTAAGCAACGTATTGGTTATCTACCGGAAAACCCCTATTTCTACGACTATCTCACTGGTTGGGAGTTTTTGCAGTTCATCGCTACTATTTTTCAAATCCCCAAGTCAGTGTATCAAAAGCGCATTCCTCAATTGTTGGAGCTAGTGGGTTTAGCTAAGTCCGCAGCCCAGAAGAAGCAAATGCGACGCTATTCTAAAGGAATGTTGCAACGGGTGGGTATGGCTCAAGCCTTAATTAACGATCCGGAAGTGGTATTTTTAGATGAACCCATGTCGGGACTGGACCCCACTGGACGTTATCGGATTCGAGAAATTATTCTTTCTCTTCAAGAACAGGGGAAAACAATTTTTTTCAATTCTCACGTTTTGGGGGACGTGTCTCAAATCTGCCACCGCATTGCTATTTTGGCCCAAGGAGAATTGATTTGTAGCGGTTCTCTAGACTCATTGCTGGGTACTGCGGAAGGTTATCAAGTTAGTGTTAAAGGAGGCAATGAAGAAGTCTTAAAACGATGGATACCCAATCTGAGTTTTCAGGATGATTGCTGGTGTGGTCAACTGAACGGAGAACCCCAAGATTTTATTGCCAGTCTCCGTTTAATGGAAGCCCAGTTAGTCAATCTTAGTTTAGCCCGTCCTTCTTTAGAAGAGTTCTTTATTGAGAAATTGAAAGAACGAGGTATTTCTGAAAGTAAATAAATCTATAGCAGTTGACAGTTGATAGTGGATAGTTGATAGTTATACTGCAACCGGTTGGTTGCTCTCACTCAATACTAAACAGGTTCATAGGCCAGATACATAGATGTACCTCATGACCAAGAAACCCTATCTATTTTTTTGAGCCAAGAAACCGGGTTTCTCCTGTTATTTTAGGTATTAATACGAAATTTGGCTAAGAAACCCGGTTTCTAACCCTCGGGATTAGCTAAATTAGCTGAATTTCTGCGGCAAGGATATTTTCGGCATTAGTACCCAGGTCAGGCGAACCGGAGTAAAGACCTACGATGGGGTCATCGTCTACGCTGAGAAATTCTTGTTCTTGAAGCTGGAAATATTGCAGCACAGCTTCATCCAGCAGGGTTTCCAGGGGTTTTTGCTGCTGGTTGGCAAGGGCTAGCAGTTTGACCAGGGTGTCGGGATTGGGTTTCCAGTTGAGGGTGATGTCTAGCATGGTTCTTTATATGTAAGCAATTTCAATTAGCCCTTAGAATAACTAGCCTACGAAATTTGGTTAAGAAACCCGATTTCTAACCCTCGGGATTAGTTAAATCTAAGTATAACTTAAATGGTGGTCATGGTTTGGTTGTCCATCCCGATTGCGGCTGAATTTCTGCGGCACCCTCTCCCCAACCCCTCTCCCACTGGGAGAGGGGCTATTAATTCTGATGTATAGGGGAAAAATAATCTTCTTTCTAAATAAGATTATCGATTGTTTATTTATTAAACTGTATTAATATGGTTTAGAAGTATTAAGGGCGATCGTAATGAAAGCGAACTTTAATAGTACAATAATACAATCCCAACTCCTGATAAAGCAGCTATCTGTTGAAGAACGCTGGACATTGCTCAAATGGTTGCTAGAGTTGTTACAACAAGAATCTCAAACTGCTTCAACAGAAATAGGATCCCTAGAAACATCAGATATCTTGCCTAAATATCCTGCTGCAAAATTCTACGGCTGTATTGAGGATGATACATTTTTCCGCCATTCCCAAAATAATCAACCCGAACGGGAGCCTATAATATGAAATTTCTTTTAGATACAAATACTTGTATCATTTATCTGAAAGGCAAAAATTTGAGATTAAAGCAAAAATTAGAATCAACTTTAATTGAAGATATTGCAGTTTGTTCGATTGTCAAATCAGAATTATTTTACGGTTCTATGAAAAGCGCAAATCCACAAAGAAATTTGAAGCGACAGCAAGATTTTTTGGCACAATTTAGATCGTTACCATTTGATGATGTAGCTGCAATGACCTTTGGAACTATACGTTCTCAATTGGAAGCATCTGGTAGTCCCATTGGAGCCTATGACCTACAAATTGCAGCCATAGCTTTAGCTCATGACTTAACTCTAGTTACTCATAATACAAAAGAATTTCAGCGTGTAAATGGTTTAAAAATTGAAGATTGGGAAGTAGAAAATTGAGCAACTGTAGGTTGGGTTGAGGCACGAAACCCAACACCCTCAATCTAGGATATTAGGATATTAAGGTCAATTATTCTCATGCGCCTGAGTAGAAAGCTTTTAGATTTCATTGGCTGTGGGTTTGGTCAAAAGTAGTTGTTTCCGGCTGAATATCTATTAATTAATCGTGGGGTAGCCCTCTGGGCTGCCTGCCTAACAATCGCGGGTAAGCCTTGACTATTGAGAATATAAAATTCAACTGTTTGTGACCGCACCCTTGGCTGTTCCAATCTTAACTGGAAGTAATCTTTTGATATCTCATGTTGTTTCTTTCTGCTACTTCTACAATATAAGGAAATAATTCAGTAGCTTTGAGATCCATTATATTGGCTTAGGCTTTTCGCCGGGAGGTGGGGGAATAACTTCAACCACTTATAATATTCCTACTCCTCTAGCTTCATCTAATACTCGGTCTTTATCTCCTTGCTTAAGGGCTTCGATTGGGGTTCGTTTTTCTAAAATGGGATTGGGTGCAATCAACCAACTTATTTTATCCACAGTTGGTATTTCTAGAATGGCTAATACTTCCGGTAAACCCTCTATTACTCCGTCTTGATTATTGGGAGAGAATTGCCATTGAGGAAATAGTAAATCGCCATTATGTTTAATTGCTAACAAACTTTGGCTTTTCACTCGTTTTTGTATAGTTTCTGGTGTTATTTCCAAGAGTTTTGCTACTTGACTAGTATTGCAACAATCCTGGAATAGTTTTCTCTCCCACTGAAATTTGCGCACAAAGGTTTGCCATCTTAATTTCTGGCGTTGTTCTTTGGTGTATTTTTTTCCTTCTGTTAAAGCCATGACTAAGGGAGAACTTGCTTTAGCTTCGTCATAGTTATCTTCCGCCTCACTCAGGTTTTCTGCTAAAACCGTTAATTCTTCAAAAGGTAGGGAGTTTAAGAATCGAGTAATTTTTTCTGCTGCTTGTTTTGTCTGACTATCTAAATCGTTATCGTGGAGAAAGATAGCTCGTTCCAGCTTATTTTCTTGTCTTTCTGCTAGTGCTACCAACATATTTGTAAGCCTTGCTGATTAATGACGTATACTAAAAAGTAGTGTAACACAGATATACCGAAAAGTGAGTAGCAATCTTTTGAATCTATCTAATTGCGATGTTCCAATTTTAACTCTAAGTAATCTTATCAAATGTCATGTTGTTCTTTATAGCTATGTCTTCAAGAGAATCCTTTAAATTTGGATCTTTCAGATCTATTATATTCTCTTCAGGACATTCCAGTTTATTTTCTGCCCGTTCGTAGAGAGCAATAGCATCTTCGCCGTTGTGTGCGTTAGAATATAGAAGGCCATCAATTGAAGAATAAATATCTGTTTGCTCGTAGAAATAACGAGACCACTCTTGAGAGAGTTTGCGCTCTACGATCATAGATAGTGCAGCTACCGAACCAGCTCTCAT
>JH610726.1 GCA_000252485.1 Prochloron didemni P4-Papua_New_Guinea
AGCTCTCATTGCTCCAGAACCTCGCAAGTCCAACAGTTTTATCGGACTCGTTACAATTGGGTAAGCAACTCGTCGTTTATCTATTTCAATAACTCGAGTATCCCCAAACACCTCAACTAAACAACTGGACAAAGCCAATGCCCCGTAATAAATACTTCTTTCTGAATCTTTTCTTGGCTGAGAGTTACCGTCGGGACGATGATGATCGAAACGACCTGTTAGTTCTAATGGACCAAAATCACGAAAAGTTAATGCTTGCGTATTATACTTTTCAGGATTGAAAATCCTAATAATATGACTTCTTTTTTGCAGAATCTGAAAAATTGGCCAAGGCTTAGGGATGGGATAAAGAATAGAAGGAGGACGACTAACTGTAACCATTTACCACGTTCCTACCCATTTAGCTTGGTCTAATATTCGGTCTTTTTCTCCCTGTTTCAGTGCTTCAATTGGCGTTCGTTGCTCGAAAATAGGATTTGGTTGAGTCAACCAACTTATTTGAGCCTGAACTGACATTTCCAGGGCGGCTAATACTTCCGGTAAACCCTCTATTACTCCGTTTTCACTGTTTGCATCGAATTGCCATTGAGGAAATAGTAAATCGCTATGATGTTTAATTGCTAATAAACGTTGGCTTTTCACTCTTTCTTCTACAATTTCTGGTGTTATTTCCAAGAGTTCTGCTACTTGAGCGGTATTGCAACAATCTTGGAATAGTTTTCTCTCCCACTGAAATTTGCGCACAAAGGTTTGCCATCTTAATTTCTGGCGTTGTTCTTTGGTGTATTTTTTCCCTTCTGTTAAAGCCATGACTAAGGGAGAACTTGCTTTAGCTTCGTCATAGTTATCTTCCGCTTCACTCAGGTTTTCGGCTAAAACCCTTAATTCTTCAACAGGTAGAGAGTTTAAGAATCGAGTAATTTTTTCTGCTGCTTGTTTTGTCTGACTATCTAAATCGTTATCGTGGAGAAAGATAGCTCGTTCGAGCTTATTTTCTTGTCTTTCTGCTAGTGCTACTACCATAGTTCGAGTTTGGCTGATTGATGACCTATACCGATATGGATTAGTATATCACATCTGGTTCGTTCTGAGCGAGATATGGATAGCTCAAGTGCGTGCTAACCTATACGGTGTTAGAAAGTTACCAGGTTTTCTCGGAATTACGCAAGAGAGGTGTAATATCAAATCTAAAAATATTTGCTACACATAGAGAAGATCCCCCTAAATCCCCCTCTCATTTGGGGGACTTTTCAAGCTCCCCCCAAATCTCCCTCTCA
>JH610727.1 GCA_000252485.1 Prochloron didemni P4-Papua_New_Guinea
ATAACTTGAACATCTCAAATAGCAACAGGTGTGGTCAAAAGTAGTTGTTTCCGGCTGAATGTGTAGAAAGTCAATCGTGGGGTAGCCCTCTGGGCTGCCTAAGAGTAAGCCGCGACTACCGAGAATATAAACTATATCGAAAAAACAAAATTGAATAATATTCAATCAACAAAAGGCTTTAACCCAAAAAAACTAGATCGCAATAAAAGAAGCAGCCTTCCTGCTCAACATCAGCGCTGTCCGGTTGAGCCTTACGAACAGCTATAGCGCTTCGCTCCAAAGGTGTCTTTACACGCTACATTTTTTTATACAAAAAGTGCTGCATCTGCTGCATCACCTTTGTATAAAGCGAAAGACACGTTTTTCTTATCAACCTCTTAATTGTTCATTGTTTATTGTTCATTGCTCATTGCTATAACTAATCTCGTCAAATACCATATTGTTATCGTCAGCTACCGCTTGAATATAATCTTTTAAATCTGGATCTTCGAGGTCTATGATATTCTCTTCAGGACATTCCAGCTTATCTTTGGCTCGTTCGTAAAGAGCAATGGCCTCTTCGTAGTTGTGTGCATTATAATATAGAAGACCGTCAATTGAGGAATAAATATCTGTTTGCTCGTAGAAATAACGAGAAGATTGAGGCTATCCCGTGGGTTGAGAAACCGGGTTTCTTTCTAAAGTTTCAGCATTAATCCTCAAAATAATAAGAGAAACCCGGTTTCTAGGCTGCAAGAATAAACTATAATCTACCTACCCATTTCGCTTCAGCTAATACTCCCTGTTTTTCTCCTTGTCGGAGGACTTCAATGGGGGCTTTATACTGGAAAATATCGTTTGGCTGAGTTAACCAACTTATTTGAGCGCGAACTGATGTTTTCAGGGTTTCTAATACTTCTAAGAAACCTTCTACTAGTCCGTCTTGATTGTTAGAATCGAATTGCCATTCAGGAAAAATTAAAGCGTCTTCATAGCTAATGGCTAACAAACTTTGGTTTTTGACTCGCTCTTGCAAAGTTTCTGGTGTTGTGTGGAGCATTTCTGCTACTTCAGCTTCTGTTAAACAAGTTTTTGAGAGCTTGTTATCCCATTGTAATCTCCGTTGGCGAGATTTAGCTTCTAATTTTTCTCTTTCTTCTTGAGAAGATGGTTTTTTTCCTTTTGTTAAAGCTTTGATTAAGGCGGAACGTTTGCTAAATGTGTCTGTTGTATTGTCAAGTTTATGAGAGTTTTCTTCCACAAGACTTAATTGTTGTTTCATTTTTAGTTTTTACCTCCGTCCGAGTTCTAGATGGGTGTGGTCAAAAGTAGTTGTTTCCGGCTAAATATCTATTTATCAGATGTGGGGTGGCCCCCCTTCGACTACGCGGTCACTGAGCGAAGTCGAAGTGCAGGGCAAGTCTGGGCTGCCTAAGAGTAAGCCGCGACTATTGAGAATATAAAATTCAACTGTTTGTGACCGCACCCGTTCTAGATTAGTATATCACATCTCTATCGTTCCGAGCGAGAAATGTGTGGCGGAAGTGTGTGTTAACCTATACGGGATTTAGAAATTAAGAGGTTTTCTCCAAGTTACGTAAGAGAGATATAATTTTTTTTGCTTTTCGATATGCTAAAGATGGTGATATGGCACAGCGCCATGTGGACAAGGAAAGTGGGTTGATATAATTACCACGCTTGGAGGATGTAAAGCGTGAATTCATTCAAGGATAACAAAGAACTTTTAAAGGACGCACAAGAACTACTTCAACAGTACAAGGAAAAATTGCTACTTTCAGACGATCCAAGGGAAATCAAAAAATGCCAAGCTCAAATTCAGAGGTATTCAAATGAGGTTAGTACTCTTGAAACTGAAATATGGAGTCTAATTAATAACGAACTCTCAAAGCTAAAAGAAGATAGGGAATATAAAATACTTAGACCTTTACTAGCTCAAGTTAAATTAATCTCAGATTATAGACGATATGAACCAGAAGTTATTGAAAGTCTACTGTTCGCTATTCAACAACTTCAACAAATGACTGGAGAACAGGGCAATCCTTGTGAAGTTATCAAAGAAACTATTGCAGGTAAAAGACAGATTGATTTGATTTGTTCAACAGAAATTCACGATCAGCATTCCCAGTTCCATGAGCTTTTAGTTAATCTGCTGAAAAATAATTTAGGAGTTATTGAAGAAAATTATCTCCGTCAAACTTTGTTGAGTCGTTAGGGTGCGGTCAAAAGTAGTTGCTGATGTTGCGGTAACGCCAGTGTTAGGCAAATCTGGAGTACCCCCTATCCCCCCAAACCCCCCTTAATAAGGGGGGGCCCCGGCTCCCCCCTTTTGAAGGGGGGCTGGGGGGGATCCTGTTTCACCAACGGGTTTTGACCACACCCGAGTCGTTACGATGGCGCAGAACCTCGTTGCGCCATCGCCCTGGTTCTGGATACATCTGCTTCCATGTCAGAGGAATATAGCCATGGTCTCTTGGAGGGAATCCGCACCTTTCAGCAAGAACTAGCAGACGACATTACTGCCAGCCGTTCTATTGAAATTGCCATCATTACCCTGGGAGGTTCCGCTAAAGTTATTCAACCCTTCGTTAC
Organism: Prochloron didemni P4-Papua_New_Guinea; assembly: GCA_000252485.1. Taxonomy (GTDB): domain Bacteria; phylum Cyanobacteriota; class Cyanobacteriia; order Cyanobacteriales; family Prochloraceae; genus Prochloron; species Prochloron didemni. The sequence continues at coordinate 2,590 of JH610727.1, forward strand.
TGCTGGAGAATTTTCCCCCCGTCAACTACAGCTACAAGGAGAAGCAGAAATGGGGAGAGGGGTGGAAATAGCCCTGCAAATTACTGCTCATCGTCGGAAAATCTATGAAAAGCAAAATGTGCAACATTACCAACCTTGGATATTATTAATTAGTGGCAGTGATTCTCAAGATAATTGGCAAAATGCTGCCCGACAAGTTGCTCAAGCAATTTCTGCCCAGCAATTGAATTGTATCGCCATCGGAACTCCCGGTGCAGATCTGAATGCTCTCCAACAAATTACTACTTCTGCTTTTTCCTTGCCAGATTTAGAGTTCGATTCTCTCTTTCACTGGTTAGCTCATTTAATGAAGAAAATTTCTAGAAAGGATGTTTTAGACCGTTTAGCTAGTGCGGTAGATACAGTTAAATCTTCCCTACCACCAGAAAAAGCATCTATAGTTCAACAATGTGCGGAACAACTAATTGTTGAAGCAGCCAAACCGAAAACCTACCGCCAAGATTATACCCCTAAAGCAGCGGAGTTATTGAGAACTATGAGGGAACTGGGTGAGGAAGGGAAAACAGTTACTCAAACTGTTTCCGAACTGACGAAAAAAATCGGTCTTACCTAGATTTTAGGGCATATCCCCCTAAATCCCCCTTATCAAAGGGGGACTTTCCAGGCTCCCCCCTTATTAAGTACATCAGTAGGGTGCGTTCGCAACGCACCGCACTATCTCGAGCATCGTAGTACATCAGTAGGGTGCGGGCGCTAAGAGCGGCGCTTCGCGTGCGCAACGCACCGCACTATCTCGAGCATCGTAGTCACGAAACCCAACAAGCCCAGAAAACTTGTGTTGGGTTTCGCTATCGGGAAACCCAACCTACTAAACTAAACTACTAAACTTAATCTCAATTATACAACAAATTAATCCCGGTCAAGCAACATATTGAAGCTATTTATAAATTTGGGCTGGTGCGTTACGGCGCATATAATAAATAAGGGTATTTATTATTTAAATCAAGGAGCGCCTAACGCACCCTACGCGGGAATTCTTATTTATTCAATAATAATAAACCGCAGAGAGGCAGAGGACACGGAGAAGAGGGTAGGAGAGGAGGGTAGGAGAGGAGATAATTCTTATTAATTTTCCCCCTGATTGTTAGCAGCAAATTTAAAATTACTCTCTCTAATCTTAGCTCCAGCTTCATCATATAAAAATGGCAAATAAGCATACCGACACCCCTTAGGAACCGGAGTTGCTTCATGAAGTAAGGAACAGGAAAATACAATTGCTATAAGCCAACAACAAACAACAAACAACAAATAACAAACAACAAATTTAACAAATAATTAACGAATTAATAATTGCTAATTCTGAATTAACAATTGATAATTGCTAATTGTTAATTGATAATTGATTATAGTGGCTGGAGATAAGAAAACTACTCGTTCCCTCATGGGTATTGCTGGTATTGTAGCCGCTGCAACCCTCATCAGCAAACTATTTGGCTTAGTGCGGGAAATAGCCATTGCTGCTGCTTTTGGCGTGGGTCCCGCCGTCAACGCCTACGCTTACGCCTACGTTATTCCGGGTTTCCTCCTCATTCTCTTAGGAGGTATTAACGGTCCCTTTCACAGCGCCTTAGTGAGCGTTCTCTCCAAGCGAGATAAGTCGGAAGCGGCAGTTATTGTGGAAACTGTCACTACCCTGGTCACCGCTATGCTTCTAGTGGTGACCGTGGTGCTGGTGGTATTTGCCGGGATTTTCATCGATGCCCTGGCTCCCGGTTTGGAAGGAGAAATGAGGGCGATCGCCATCGAGCAATTGCAAATTATGGCTCCCATGGCGGTGTTTGCCGGGTTAATCGGCATTGGTTTCGGCACCCTCAACGCCGCAGACCAATATTGGCTCCCCAGTATCAGTCCTCTCTTCTCCAGTTTAGCTCTGGTGGGGGGAGTAGGCTTGTTGTTCTGGCACTTGGGACCGGCCATCAACAGTCACGACTACGTGCGATTAGGAGGCATAGTCCTAGCCGCCGGAACCCTGGCAGGGGCGGTAGTGCAATGGTTAGCCCAATTAATTGCCCAGAGTCAATCGGGAATGGGGAAATTGCGCTTGCGGTTTAATTGGCGCGTTCCTGGAGTGAGAGAGGTATTGAAAGTAATGGCTCCAGCCACTCTTTCTTCCGGCATGCTCCATATTAACGTCTATACCGACTTATATTTTGCTTCCACTATTGAAAGTGCGGCAGCGGCCATGCGCTATGCCAATTTTATCGTTCTCACTCCTTTAGGCATTATTTCCAACACCATTCTCGTTCCTTTCTTGCCAGTATTTTCTCGCTTGACCGCCCCAGAAAATTGGCCGGAACTGAAACAGCGCATCCGTCAGGGTTTATTGCTAACTGCTTTGACCATGTTACCCCTCACTGCTATTTTTATTTCCCTCTCCCAACCCATTATTCAAGTAGTTTACGAACGGGGAGGTTTCGACCCAGAAGCAACTAAAATAGTAGTTCCCGTCTTGGCAGCTTACGGTTGCGGCATGTTTTTTTATTTGGCACGGGATGTATTAGTGCGAGTCTTCTATGCTTTGGGAGATGGAGAAACTCCCTTTAAAATCAGCATTGCCAATATCTTTATCAATGTTATTTTAGATTATTTCTTAGTCAAAGCATTTGCCACTCCCGGTTTGGTATTTGCTACTATTGGAGTTAATATTATTTCCCTGGTTTTGATGTTGGCAATCTTGAACCGCCGTCTTAATGGTTTGCCCTTAGGAGAGTGGGGAATGGCTTTGTTAGGTTTAACCCTAGCAAGTGCAGCGGCCGGTTCCGCCAGTTGGGGAGTTAGTTTGGGTGTTACTCAATGGTTGGGAACTAATAATTTATTCCTGCAATTGTTAGAATTGAGTCTAGCAGTTGCAGTGGCTGCCATTGTCTTTGGAGTTATTGCTTTGCAGTTAAAATTGCCAGAAGTAGATATGTTAGTCAGTCGAGTCAAACAAAAGTTTGTCAAGTAATTTAGATGAAATCTCAAAAAGATTCCTACCAATAAAATAGCGCTTGTAAATTCTGCAATAGATGCTAAAATGGTAGGATAGATTTAGATTATCCCGTGGGTTGAGAAACCGGGTTTCTTGCAAAAATTTCAGCATTAATCCCTAAAATAATATAAGAAACCCGGTTTCTTGGCTGAAATCTATTTTCTTTGTTGTTTGTTATTTGTTGTTGGTTGTTTGTTGAGGAAATAAATAAGGTTGTGGTGGGGGATGCCCACCATAAAGCTCTAGCTCCCAGACAAAGCATATTTTGATAGCCCAGATCCCAATAGTTAGACTATCTCTCAGGAAAGTATAGCAGTCTTGCAATAGTTTTTTCAGACTCTTTGCGTAGGGTGCGGCACTGCCCACCATAAAGCTCTAGCTCTCAGACAAAGCATATTTTTTCTGCCCAGATCCCAATAGTTAGACTATACTCTCAGAAAAGTATAGCAGTCTTGCAATAGTTTTTTCAGACTCTTTGCTAAAGTAAGG
>JH610728.1 GCA_000252485.1 Prochloron didemni P4-Papua_New_Guinea
GGTTGCTCAGAAAAATGCGCATGCACGCTTTATACAAAATCGTATAATCCATCTTCTTTTAAGCCCTGAGAAAACTCTTGAAGAATTTGATGACGATTTTTATCTCGTTGCTGTTGATATACAACAACATCTTCGGTTAAAACTTGGCGACGATTCTCTACTTTAAGATAAGGAATTTCTCCATCGTCAAGAATTTGGATTAAATAAGCTAGGGACACATTCAAAAAATCTGCTGCTTCTTCAGGGGTCATATATTTATTTTGACTAACAATGGTGAAAGCTATGCCTTTTCTGATCATTGTCAAAATCTCTTGAATAGTTTGATATTCTGTTGCGGATAAAACTGTTTTTTTCCTTGATATTCTAAAAAACAATCGGATGTTAATCCATCCCTATGACTTTTGGCTTGATCGTCTTTGGTTGAATACATAGGATTTGCTGAAAAAGTCTATAGTTAGTACAAAGGCAAGAGGGAAGAGTTATAACCAATTGTAGGTTCCTACGAGTTATAAACTATTTGGACTGTCGCTCAGGGACCGCCCAACACAAGTTTCTTGGGCTTGTTGGGTTTCGTGACCTCAACCCAACCTACACAGATACAATAGTGTTATCAGCAATTGTAGTGCCGTGGCACAGTAAAAATGTGGATTATCAGCCAATTCGCCGGGTTTCTCTTATTATTTTCAGGATTAATGCTGAAATTTTGGCCTATTCCCGGTTTCTCAACCCACTCCATAGCCTTTGGGGATTGGCAATCTAGTAGAGACGTTGCAACGGAACACCAATCCCATCCCTTAATTTTCCAACCTCCAAACTCGGATCTTCCTATAGTAACCGCTGACAATAGTGGATCCATCCTCAGTTATTGCTACACTCAAAACATAGCCAGAATCACCGGTCAGGGTTCGTTCCAACCTCCCCGTGGAAAGATTCCAGATTTTGATGGTATTGTCGAAACTACCGCTAACCAATCGCTTTCCATCCCCAGTTATTGCTACGCTCGTAACAATGGAAGAATGACCGGTCAGAGTTCGTTGCAACTGCCCCGTGGAAAGATTCCAGATTTTGATGGTTTCGTCGAAACTACCGCTAACCAATTGCTTTCCATCTGGAGTTATTGCTACGCTCGTAACATGCTCAGAATGACCGTTCAGGGTTCTTTCCAATCTCCCCGTAGAAAGATTCCAGATTTTGATGGTATTGTCTGAACTACCGCTAACCAATTGCTTCCCATCTGGAGTTATTGCTACGCTCGTAACATCGGAAGAATGACCAGTCAGGGTTCGTTCCAACTGCCCCGTAGAAAGATTCCAGATTTTGATGGTATTGTCTGAACTACCGCTAACCAATTGCTTCCCATCTGGAGTTATTGCTACGCTCGTAACATCAAAAAAATGACCAGTCAGGGTTCGTTGCAACTGCCCCGTGGAAAGATTCCAAATTTTGATGGTATCGTCTAAACTACCGCTAACCAATTGCTTCCCATCTGGAGTTATTGCTACGCTATAAACCCAGTCAGAATGACCAGTCAGGTTTCGTTCCAACCGCCCTGTTTCAAGATTCCAGATTTTGATGGTATTGTCTGAACTACCACTAACCAATTGCTTCCTATCTGGAGTAATTGCTACGTTCTTAACATATTCTGAATGACCGTCGATCGCGTAGTCAAGAGAATAATCAAAACTAGAAGGTGTTGGATTTGTGATCGCCACTGGGGTTGGGGATGCCTCAGCTGTAGAAGGTGGTGGAGCGGGAAAACCAGGATTAAAGGAAAACTCTGTCGTAATAGAACTGGCACTCCAGGGAATCTGTTTTTCCCCAGTCTCCTGCTTAACCCCAGCACGTACCCGTCGCAACATCACGGCCACATCCAAACCCTCAGTACGGATATGTTGGAGTAAATGAGATGTGAAAGTCCCGTTGCGCCCCTCTCCATCCTCTGCATAATCTCCTGGGGAAGTAGCATAGACGATTAAAGACTCGGGAATAGCATTGGTATTAGCCAAACCCGCCGGCACAACTGCGAGGCTCGGTCTCTCCCCCCGATAATCCCGTCGCCATCTGCGAGTAAAAGGGTCGTTGCGACAGGCATCTAAAATTACGATATTGAGGTCATTTTGGGCGTATTCCATCCAATCCAGGATTTTATTAACAGGAATAGCCTCTCTCTTCAAGTCTGGGGGATTTTTCAATCTGGCATCAACGGGAATCATGTAGTTTTCTCCCTGATGTTGAATGCCATGGCCTGCATAATATAAAACCCCTACTCCACCTTTTTTCAATTCATCATCAAATTCCTCCAACTTATCGTTCATTTGGTCTTTGTCACCATCGAGCAATTTAATCACTTTAAAACCTAAATCCTCTAAGGTTGCTGCCATATCGTTAGCATCGTTGACCGGATTAGCCAAAGCACTTTCTCCGGAATAAGCAGCATTTCCTATTACTATAGCTACCCGCCGTTGTTGTTGTGGATTCTGAGCTATCCATCCCCCATTATCTACCCTTGGAACTAGGGAATGTACCAAGGCTCTTGCTTCCGGAATCATCACCAGAGTTGTAGATAGAAGAAGAGCAGTTAGTTCCATAGGGATAAAAGCTTGTTTTTTGGCTTTATTGCCGACTATCCTAGTGAGTAATTTCATTGTTACAGTTATTTATAGATTATAAGATTGTAGGTTGGGTTGAGGCAACGAAACCCAACATCAATGTCCTGTTTAGTAGCCGTCTTTTCGATGAAGGAGCATTTGAACAG
>JH610729.1 GCA_000252485.1 Prochloron didemni P4-Papua_New_Guinea
CCTTTACTCAGGTTGGTGGCGATAGCGTGGTTGGCCTTGGGCTTGATTCTCTAACTCTAACTGGTGTTGATTCTGGTTTGTTGACAGAGTCCGACTTTATTTCTTTGATTTAGAACCATTTGGCCCAAGTAGTGGATTACTCTGCCTCTAGTTGGGCCAATTTTTTGGGAGGTAAGAACAATGAGCAAGCATATGGGATTTAGGAAGAAGGAATGGTTTTTTCTAGTGAGATGGACAGTAACAACTGCTATGGGTTTTACCGTAGGAAGTCTGTTTATTACGCCAGCTATGTTTTTTCTTGCCTTCTCAACGGATGGTTTACTTGGTAATTTAACTACTCTGATATCATTTACCAAAGTAGGTTTTATAATTGGAATTTCAATTGGTTTTGGCCAAACACTTGCTTTGATTGGGCAAGCTAAACAACCGATTTTGTGGCTAGCAGTCAGCATCTTAGGTGGAACTTTAGGCGGTTTCATTGTTGGTTTGGTAAGCCTAACAAGCTTGCAGCTTGCTTTTATTTTGAGCGTAGCTGTGCCAGGAATTTTTCTTGGGATTGCCCAAAAAGTTGTTTTAATGAAGTTCTTGAAAAAAGCTACTGGCTGGATAATTGCCAATGTAATTAGTTGGGCCTCCGCACAGGTTTTGCTTTTTACTCTAAATATAGATGGTAATATAATATTAAGCATAATGGAAGAGGAGTCATCATTGGACTTATTTATTGACCTAATTAGAATTTTCGCTAAAGGAGCTGTAATAAGTTTGATTACGGGTATTAATCTTACCTGGTTGTTGAAAAACTTCAAGAAAGAATAGTAGTGGATAGTGGATAGTTGATAGTGGATAGTTGATAGTTGATAGTGGATAGTTGATAGTGGATAGTTGATAGTTGATAGTGGATAGTTGATAGTTGATAGTGGATAGTTGATAGTGGATAGTTGATAGTGGATAGTTGATAGTGGATAGTTGATAGTGGATAGTTGATAGTGGATAGTTGATAGCAATTGTAGGTTGGGTTAAGCGATAGCGAAACCCAACACCAAATCTTTTGGCTTTGGCCAATTTTATTAGGAGGTAAGAACATGAGC
>JH610730.1 GCA_000252485.1 Prochloron didemni P4-Papua_New_Guinea
CGATGGGAATGATAATCTGTTGACTGAGACTGTTATTAGCGATGAGAGTGGGGAGGATGGTTATACTACTTCTTATACCTATGACAGTCGTGGGAACGAAACCTCTCGTACTGATGCCTTGGGTAATGTATCTCGATACAGTTACAACAAATTCAACCAATTACTGACTAGCACTGACGAGCTGGGAAATACTACAACTTATACTTATTACGGTAGAAATATTGCTTCTGTCACTGATGCTTTGGGGAATGTCACTAGCTACACTTATGACCGTGCCGGGAATGTAATCTCAAGCACAAATGCTGATGATAAATCGTCCTTTTTTACTTATGACAGTCGCGGAAATGTAACTAAGATTATTGATACAGCAGGTAATGCAACTACATATACCTATGACTCTCAAGGAAACCAAATTAGCGAAACTCGCGCCATTACGACACCTAACGGCGTTGAAAAGATAGTTACTCGTTCAGAATATGATCTGAACGGAAATCTTTTATCTGCTACAGACGCGGAAAACAATACTACTCGTTACGAATACGATAAAGCAGGAAATCAAACTGCTGTGATAGACGCTTTGGGTAGAAAAACAGAATATCGTTACAATAATAAGGGTTTATTGATCGAAACCATTTATCCTGATAGTACTCCAAAAACTCTAGAAGATAATCCTCGCGACATTACAGTTTACGACAAAGGAAACAATCAAAAAGCAACTATCAACGCAGCAGGCAAAGTTACTTATTACAATTATGATGCGGTAGGTAGATTAATTGAAACTATCTATCCCGATTCTACCGATACTTTAGCTCAGTTTGTATCGTTTATAGATCCCACAAAAGACGTTACTACTATTGACTGGAGCAATGTTGTTTATCCAGATGATACTCCTGTTTATTTAAATGATAATCCCCGCATCAAAACTGAATATTATCAAGATGGAGAAGTCAAAGCCAATTTTGATGAGAGGGGATATTCTACTAAATATGTTTATGATGCTAACAATCAATTAATTGAAGTTATCTATCCCAAACTGGCTAATAATCCAGGTGTTAATTTCTCTACTACCTATAGCTACGATGCAACAGGAAGACAAATTTCAGCAATTGATACCCTAGGACATACAACTAAATATATTTACGATGAATTAGGTAGAGTTGTAGAAACTATATTTGCCGATGGGACTTCCGCTTCTTCTACTTATGATGAAGTTGGACTTTTAATTAGTTCAACTGACCAAGAAAGAAAGGTAACTAAATATGAATACGATAATCTCGGTCGTCTTACTGATGTCATTCAATATCTCAATCAAGACAGTACTAATCCTGTCGAAATTAGAACCGAATATGGTTACGACGAATTAGGTCGCTTGATTTGGCAAGAAGATGCTAATGACAATCGCACCTTATATGAATACAATAAAAATAGTCGTCGTACTGTAGTCGAATTGCCAGAAGGTCAACGCTCTAATACTAACTATGATGCTGTAGGTAATATTATTAGCTACACTGACTTCAATCGCGATACAACTACTTATACTTACGACGAACAAAATCGTCTGATTGCCAAACAATTCGCTGATAATAGTACTATTAGTTATACCTACACTGTCAATGGATTGAGAGATAGTGTTATTGATAGTCGGGGAACAACTACTTACACCTATGACGAAAGAGATAGGTTGACTTCTCGTACTGACCCCAATGGTGTTTATTTACCGAACGGAAATACTATTGAATATACCTATGATGCAGTAGGAAACCGCACTTCTGTCACTACTCCATCGGGAACAGTTGATTATACTTTTGATGCTTGGAATCGTCTCAAAACAGTTACAGATAGCGATGCCAATATTACTACCTACTTCTATGACGGGGTAAGCAATCTAATTCAAACTAATCTTCCGAATGGAGTAATAGAAACTCGCGACTACGATGAGTTAAACCGCTTAATTTTCTTGGAAAATAAATTAGGTGAAGAAGTAATTTCTAGTTATCAATACACTCTGAATGATGTCGGACATCGCCTGAAAGTAGAAGAACACGACGGTAGAGTTGTTGAGTATGAATACGACGATCTCTATCGTTTAACTGAAGAAAGCATTACTGATAGCGATGATGCGGTGAACGATGGCAGAGTTATTAGTTACAGCTATGACAAGGTAGGCAATCGTTTGACTAAAGTTGATTCTGTCGAAGGGACAACTAGCTATGTTTATAACGATAACGACTTACTGTTAGAGTCCACTACCGAGGATATTGTTACCTATTATCAATATGACGACAATGGAAACCTCTTAACTCAAACTTTAAATAGTGAAACAACAACTTATATCTGGGACGGCCAAAATCGCCTAATTAAATCTCAAACTAGTGATGGAGATGCTGTTACCTATGAATACAACGATGAAAACATCCGAGTTAGTTCTACTATTAATGGAGCAAAAACGACCTATCTAGTAGATAGTAATCTTTCTTACGCTCAAGTTCTTGAAGAATACCAAGATGACAACCTTAAAGCAAAATATGTTTATGGTTTGGATTTAATTTCCATTGAGCAAGATGGAGAGATTTCTATCTATTTAATTGACGGGCTTGGTAGTACCCGTGTTTTAGCAAATATCAATGGAGGTGTAGTTGCAACCTACAACTATGAAGCTTTTGGCAATTTAATTGATTCAACTGGTGCAGTAGAAAATAATTATTTGTTTGCTGGAGAGCAATTTGATCGGCAGTTAGGACAATATTATTTAAGAGATCGTTACTACGACCAAAGTATAAGTAGATTTACTAGAAGAGACACTTATGAAGGTCGTATCTTTGAGCCTATTACTTTACACAAGTATTTGTATGCAAATACTAATCCTGTAAATTATGTAGATCCTAGCGGACTGTATAGCATTGGCACAACGATTTTAGCAGCTGCCATAGTTAGTGCTACAGTTTCAAATATATCTATTTTATCGACATACGCTTTTTTAAGGTTTACAACTCCTGAAGCCTCGGAAAATGAATGGGTTCAATGCATGGATAATCACTTCTCATGGTTACTTGCAGCAGGAATCACAATTGCGCAAGGATTGGCAGGTGGCATTCCGAAAGAATTAATAAAACCTTTAGCACCAAGACTCTCAGGCAAGTCAGCGTTAACAAGTCTCGCACGTATACTTTCAGTCAATAGAGTTCTTCGACCATACTCTAAGACATATGCAAATTGGTTAAAGGGAAGATTTGACTTTTTTAGAGGTACGAAGATTGTACCTGCTGAGGTTGTTAACACGATATACCTTGCGGGGTCAGCATATGTAGCTTATACAGCAGTAGATTGTGCAATTAAATCTAATGATTAGGGCTTGTTGTAATTTGCTGTTAAGCTATGCTAGATTTGGGTAGACAGGTTTTTTGTACTGGGTAAGTGCAAGGAAATAGTATCCTCTGGTTCCAAATCTTTGCACAGAGGAGCAAAAAATTTGACGGGCGATAGGCGTTGACGACCTACCAGGTCATCTCTAAGCCCTCTTCGCTCTTCCCTCTTCCCTCTTTTTCAGCAAACCCCAATTAGACTACACACTAATCATGAATAAAATAAAAGAACTTATGCAAAAATATTGTTTCGATCGTTCAAAAACAAATATTGTTGACATTTACAGTAACTTATATTCTACTTTTGTAGATTTACCTACTTTTATTAGGTTGTGGGATAAACTTGCCATTGAACTAAATTATCCTATTCCAGAACTAATGTCTCTTGATGATAGATTGGTAGACTTGATAACGATAAATAATTATAGATGTTGGTTTGATTTAGGTGGATTGGATATGTTCGATAGCGAATACGAAATTATCGAACAATTTGATATTGAATATAGTGACATTGCTTTTGAAAGAAATATCAGACTATCAACTATCAAAGATATAATAGATTTTCTTATTGAAATGATTGCGGTTAAAAAAATTTCAACTCATCACGATATGAATACAATTACATTTGAAAAAATAAAACAAAGTCAAGGTTATCAATATGCTAAAGAAGAAGGAAAATTAGAGCAAAAAATAGCAACAATTATTTTACTACAGGAATTAGGATTGAGTATAGATGACATAGCTAAAAAACTAAAGCTTGACAGACAAACAGTTAGAAAAAATTGTAAATAGATTTTATTGACATTTTAAAAATTACTCGCTATACCTACAACAAATTCAACCAAAATACTGCTGTAATCTTGCCCACTGGCGCAGTATTCAATCAAAATTACGATGGTCGCGGTAATTTACTCTCCATGACTGATGGAGAAGGTAATATCATTCAAGCCTTCACCTACGATTATCGTGGTAATGTCACTTCCGAAACAGACCCCACAGGTACTAGCTATTACAGCGATTTCGATGCTTTTGGCAATGCTCGAAGAGTAGAAGATAGTTTTTCAGAGGTGATTACTTCCACCTACGATAAAGAAGGTCGCATTACTTCCTTTACTGATGATGAGGGGACTTCCACCTTTGAATACGACAAATCCGGTCGAGAAATTAGAGCCGATTATGGCGATGGAATCTATGTGGAATACGGTTATGAAGGTGCTGGGGGAGATTGGACAGTTTTAGACGCTCCCACTATCGGTCATCTGGAACGGAGATTTACCGATGACGGAAAGTTAGGAGGTTGGCTCACTCCTGGAGGAGAAGAACTCACCTTTACCTATGACGAAGCGGGCAGATTAAAAACCGAAGTTACTCCCGATGGCACTACTACCTACGAATACGATAAGCTAGGCAGAGTCAAGCGCATTACCAATTCTAATACAGATTTAATTACCGAAATGCACTATGACCAATTAGTAGAAGACGACCCAGACCCAGATGTAGCAGATAATCTCATCGGTCAACTCGCAGCTCGTACCGTAATAGTAGATGAAAATACCAGCTACACCACCAGCTATACCTACCATCCCGACGGAAAAACCAAGTCCATGACCGATGCCAAAGGCAATACTTGGTTCTACGAATACACTACTACCAGCACCACAGTAATTGACCCCTTGGGGAGAAGAACCACCTCAGTACAAACTGACCAATATTTACCCTCTCAAACTATCAATCCCGATGGTAGCAGCAGCAGGGTAGAATATCTTTACAGCAACAATCTTTTAGAAGGTTCCGATTATCCTACTCGCATTATTGATAGGGGAGGCAATGACCGCCATTTCGGTTACGATGAATTGGGCCGATTAATCTCAGCTACGGATTTGGGAGATACTAGCTATTCTTATATCTATGGGGATAACGGTCTGGCTTCTGTACAAAGTCCTACTGGGAGCAACATTCTCTCCTATACCTATAACGATTCAGGAGAAGTTACCAGGATTACCTATAGCGATGGAGGAGTGAAAGAATATAGTTATAACGAGGAGAATGAATTGGAAAA
>JH610731.1 GCA_000252485.1 Prochloron didemni P4-Papua_New_Guinea
GGTTTCCGCATTTTCGATTGGTCTGAATTACCTTCAATCAATCTGGATGAAGTAGTCAGTGGTGACTTTGGTCCAGGGAAACTCCAAACTGACCTCTATCGTTTTAGTGGAGAAGCAGGACAGCGTATTTTCTTCAATCGCATCAGTGGAGCAAGTAGTTCTAGTAGCAACTATTGGGGACTTTATACCGATGCTGGGGTTCGTCTTAATTGGAGGAGGTTACGTTATTACGATACAGAGGATTTTGAACGAACCCTCCCTTACACAGGAGAATATATCCTCCGTTTGAGTGGAAATGGAGATAACAGTAATACTTATTCTTTTAATTTAATCACCAACTCTTGGTCCCATAACCAATACACCATTGGTTCCACCGTTAGTGGTGCGGATATTTCTATCTTTGAACCAGGTGATAGAGATAACTATACTTTTTCCGGAACAGCAGGACAAAGACTCTATTTCGATTCTTTAGAAGATAGCCATCAATATATCGATTGGAAATTAATTGACCCCAATGGTCGAATTGTCTTTAACGATGATGTGAAAAACGATAAATTGATTACTCTCACAGAGACAGGAGCATATACTCTCAATATTGATGGTGTGGGAGCTAACTGGTTCAATTATCAAATAGTCTCCGATATTACGGGCAGTTACGGTTTCCGCATCTTGGATTGGTCGGATTTACCTTCAATCAATCTCCAAGAAGTAGTCAGTGGTGACTTTGGCCCAGGAAAACTCCAAACTGACCTCTATCGCTTCAGTGGAGAAGCAGGACAGCGCATTTTCTTCAATCGCATCAGTGGTGATGATCGTAATGAATGGGGTTTATATACCGATTCCGGAGTCCGCCTCAATTGGACCCGACTTGGTTTTGCTTATGGTCGAGGAGGAGACTTCGAGCGTACCCTCCCCTACACCGGCGAATATGTCATTCGCTTGAGTGGTTCTAATCGAAATAATAATAACTATTCCTTTGAATTATTAGAAAACCAATGGTCCACAACCCAATACACCATTGGGGACACTATTAGTGGTGCAGATATTTCTATCTTTGAACCAGGAGATAGAGATACTTATACCTTTGACGGCACCGCAGGACAAAGACTTTATTTCGATTCTTTAGAAAATAGCGATAGCAGTATAGATTGGAAATTAACTGACCCCAATGGCAAGATTATTTTCAATGAAGATGTGAGAAATGACCAGTTTATCACTCTCACAAAGACAGGAAATTATACCCTCAATATAGATGGAGTTGGGGGTAACTATGGTGGTTATCAACAGTATCAAGATGCTACAGGTAGTTACGGTTTCCGTATCTTTGATTGGTCTAACGTAGCTCAAATTAATCTCGAAGAAGTAGTCAGTGGCGATTTTGCTGCAGGGCTAGAAACTGACCTCTATCGCTTTAATGGAGAAGCAGGGCAGCGTATTTTCTTCAATCGCATCAGCGGAGCAAGCCCTTATAGTAACATCTATTGGGGACTTTATACCAATACAGGAATTCGTCTCAATTGGACGCGGTTCCATTATTTCAGTTATCAAGGGGATTTTGAACGCACCCTCCCTTACACGGGAGAATATATCCTGCGTTTGAGTGAAAGTCAAAATATTGGTAATACTTATTCCTTTAATTTAATCCCCAACTCTTGGTCCAATAATGAATATACTCTTGGGGAGACTGTTAGTGGTGCAGAAATTTCTATCTCCGAACCAGGGGATAGGGATACTTATACTTTTTCCGGAACAGCAGGACAAAGACTCTATTTCGATTCTCTTGAAGCTAGCAATCAATATATAGATTGGAAATTAAC
>JH610732.1 GCA_000252485.1 Prochloron didemni P4-Papua_New_Guinea
TTGAGATTAACTGGTAATGGCAATAACGACAGTAACTATAGTTTCCAAATTATCTCCTCGGAATTGGTAACCACAGCTTTAACCTTAGGCGAAGTAGTCAGTAGCCAGATTAGTAAAGGTGGAGAGCAAGATACTTATACCTTCTCGGGCAGAACCGCACAGCAACTCTTCTTCGACGCTTTACAAGGTCAAGCCAATCTCAAAGCCCGATTATATAGTCCTAGCAATCGGCTCGTACTAGATAAGGCTACCAGTAGCGATAAAGCTCCCTTTACCCTCACAGAAACAGGAACTTATCGTTTAGTAATTGACGGGGATAACACTGCCACAGGTAGTTACAGCTTTAATCTGCAAGATATTGCCCATGGCACTACCTTAGATTTAGCAACTCCTATTACCCATAGTTTGGACCATGGTAAAGGAGTGAATCTCTATCAATTAAATGGGACGAAAGGCCAAGTTTTCAACTTCAATCTAGATGCCACCAGTTGGCATGGTGCTACATGGGTGTTCTACGACCCAGGCAATAGAATTATTGCCAATCCCCATATTAATAATCCCGATTTTTCAGCAACTCTAACCACTGATGGCATTTACACCCTAGCCATTATTGGTGACAGTAGCAATTCAGTGGATTATAGCTTTGAAGTTACAGACATTACTCCAGCTTCTATACCCCACACCGGATTCAATACAACCGTCACCGGAACCATTGCCAGTAGCGGTGCCATTGACCAATATACCTTTGAAGCGTCAGCAGGTACATTAATTTGGCTCGACCAACTCAGTAGTGACAATTGGCAAGTTCGGGCAAGGCTGAAAAATCCCGATGGCACTTACGCCTTCACCAACCACTATACCAACGATGACCTTGGGGCAATTCATTTACAACAGACAGGACAATATACCCTGGAAACTTTTGGTTACTATGGTTCCACTACAGGAAGTTGGCAATTCCAGATTTTAGAATTAGTTGACCACCACACCTCAGCTCAATTCGAGCCCCAACCCTTCAATCAAGTCAGAACCAATACTCTAGAATCTGCTACTTCTTCCCATATTTACCAAATAGATGCCATTGTGGGCCAGAAACTATCCTTAAACTGGATGTCCGGCAACAATTTAGATTTCCGTCTCATCGACCCCAGTGGCCAACAAATTTTCGCTCAAACCCAATATCCCTACAGTACAGACACGGTCCTGCCCACCTTCAGTCAAACAGGAATTTACCATTTAATTGTAGATGGGAAACCAGGTGGAGACAGGGATTATGCTTTTCAACTGCTCAATTTAGCTACTGGACAGGAATTACCCCTTAATTTACCCGTTCAAGGCACTTTAACTTCCGGTAAACAAACTAACCTCTATCAACTAGTAGGAGAAGAAGGACAACGACTTTTCTTCCAGGCCAATCAAGGCAATACCTCAACGAGGATTCAAATTTTTAATTCCAACCTTGAAAATAGGCTTTACGATACCTATCTTTCTCCTAGATATGATTTTGAGCTGACTCTACCCAACGATGGAATTTACACTGTGGTAGTAGAAGGAAGAGGCTCTGATAGCCCAGTCAATTATGAATTCCTTGTATTTGCTCCATCAAGTTCCATAGCCATAGATAACGTGATTGTTCCAGGAGAAGGAGAAAATCACAATTCTAATGGCGATGTTTTGGCAGAATTTCCAGTGCAAATTGCGGCTAAAGACGGTAGAGGAGGAGAAGGAATACAAGATTATCGTCTTCGTCTCCTTCCAGACCCAGATAATACAGCTCCAGTTATTATCAGCTCACCAGAAACCAAAGTTACCCTATCTGATGAAGTATATCGCTATCAACTTCAAAGTTTAGACCCCGATGGCGATGATGTACAATATCGCCTAGTAGAATCCCCACAATCCACTTTAATTAATAAAGATACAGGAGAATTATTGTGGTTCTTAAATGAATCGGTTTCTGTAGGAGAAACCTATAACTTTACAGTGGAAGTTAGAGATGGTCGGGGAGGAATAGATACTCAAGATTTCCAAGTAGAAGTGTTCGAGGATTTGGGAACAATTCAAGGATTTGTGTTTGATGATTTAAACCAGAATGGGATTCTCGACCTCAATCTAGTTCAAGGGGATAGTCCCGATGTTTTCTTTGTGGTAGAATATTCCTGTGCTGTTTCTGGAGGAGTTGTGGATTGGACTACGGCGGACCTTCACACAGCTTTTAGCAATCGATTGACTCCTGTTGACCAAGAATTAGGGGCGATTTTACTGTTAAACGAATATTTAATTAAACAGGGTTTTGGTGAAACAGCTAATATTGGCATTCTGGATGGTCGCGGAGAAGTTTTCGACATGGATCCATCCCAAGAAGGAATTCAAATCACCACTAATCCTTTAGCCGATAACAATAACAATGGAATTGCCGATATCCGGGAAGCAATTCGCCGACCCCTATATGGTTCCTCTCCTGACGCTGTTGTCAAAGCCATTGACCTTCACAACGGACTAGAATCCGATAACGATTTAAACATCTTTTTCCTGTCCAGTGGTAATTTCATCTTGCAGGAAGAACAAAAAAAGGCCATTGATTTAGCTAAGGCCGAAGGGGCTAATATCTCTGCCTTTAGTTTTTCTCAACGGGCCATGGACAAAATGCGTCAAATTGATGAAGAGGCCACTTTAATTGAATCCACTCAACAAGTTTACGATATTTTCACGGGCAATGTATTGTCCGCAAATTTTGACCCCAAATTTATCCAAGAACCTCTCTTAGAAAATGTCACAGTTTATCTGGACCTGAACGGCAATGGCGTTCTGGACCCTGACGAACCAAAACAAGTAACCAAACAACCTCAAGGAATTAGTCGGTTAGAACAAACTAATAATTATTATTTCTCATTCTCCAATTTACTGCCAGGAGACTATCACGTCAGACAAGTAGTTCCCGAAAACTATTTTGAAACCGCCCCTAGTTCTGGAGAATTTATCGATTCTATCGGGACTTCTAACAATACCTATAGCCATGCCTTTGGTATTGCCAAACTAGAAGAACTTTCCACCAATCAAAATCCCAGTTTTATTTCTACTGCCCCCACAGGTTCTTTAGAAGTAGGAGAAACCCTGATTTATCGGGCATTCGCAATTGATAGTGATTCGGATTCTCTCAGCTATAATTTGGCATTAGCCCCATCTGGCATGGTAGTGGAATCAGAAACAGGGGTGGTTCTCTGGACTCCGAGTCCAGAACAAGTTGGCACTAACCCTGGGGCACTTTTAAGAGTGAGTGACGGACAAGGAGGAGTGGACATTCAATATTTTGAATTATCAGTTACTGCTCCCAATAACGCTCCTGTCTTTACTTCCACCCTAGATGATAATGGAAGCCCCCAAATAGGCAAACCCTTCCAATATCAAGCAGTGGCCCTAGACCCAGATAATGACCCCGTCACCTATCAATTGGGTTCAGAAAATCCTGCCGGAGTTACTATCGATAGGGATACGGGATTATTAACTTGGACTCCCCAATCCAACCAATTAGGAGCCAGGGAAATTACCATTGAAGCTGTAGATGATAAGGGAGCAACAGCAACTCAAGCCCTAAATCTCAATGTCATTACCGCCCAACCCAATCGCCCCCCAGAATTTACTTCTACTCCTCGCAAGAACGTCCGCATCGGCAGTCACTATTTCTATCAAGCCACAGCTACGGACCCGGATGGCAATCCTTTAAACTTCAATTTAATCACTGCCCCCCATGGCCTGACCATAGATGAAGGGGGACGAGTAATTTGGTCTCCCAATGCAGCCCAATTCGGTAGCCACCCAGTAGAAATCCAGGTGACTGATGGGCAAGGAGGTGAAGCCAGGCAAAGCTTTACCTTAGTGGCAACGGACCGGGATACTAATAATCTCCCCTCGATTACCTCCACTCCTAACACCAGAACTCATATCGACAAACTCTATACCTATCAACCTACCGCCACGGACCCAGATGGGGATTTACTGCTGTGGAGTTTGGAGCATGGGCCACGGGGAATGGTTCTCGACCCCCAGACGGGAGCCATTAGCTGGCAGCCAGATAGCCAACAAATCGGCAGTCACACCGTAGGAGTAAAAGTAGCAGATACCTTGGGGGCCTCTGTGAGCCAGGAATTTACCCTCACGGTTACGGGAATCAATACCCCTCCTGCCATTGTTTCTACTCCGGGAACCCGTGGCACTATCGATACTCTCTATAGCTATCAAGTTGCCGCTAACGACCC
>JH610733.1 GCA_000252485.1 Prochloron didemni P4-Papua_New_Guinea
TGCTCCTACAGTGGAGTTAGATTTGGGTGACGTTGCTGACAATACTGTTACTGCCCCTATAGAAATCAAGGGAACTATTGATGATAGTAATTTAGACTATTACGTCCTGGAAGTTGCCCCGGTGGGTAGCGACAGCTATCGGGAAATTAGGAGGGGCAATGAGCCTGTTACGGAGGATGTAATTGCTAGTTTTGACCCCAGTACCCTAGCTAACGATGCCTATAATCTCCGCTTAACTGCAGTGGACCAGGGTAATAATCAGGCTAGGGTGGAGGAAACTATCTATGTGGAAGGTGATTTAAAACTGGGGAACTTCCAACTATCTTTCACTGATTTAACTATTCCTGTGGCTGGTATTCCGGTTACTGTAACTCGCACTTACGATACTCTCACCGCTAATCAGCAGGATGATTTCGGGTTTGGCTGGCGTTTGGAGTTTAGGGATACCAATCTTCGCACTAGTGTGGGTAAGGATGAAAACTTTGAGGCATTTGATATTACTTCCAAAGGCTTTAGGGAAGGGGATAGGGTGTATCTCACTCTTCCTGGTGGTGAGCGGGAAACCTATATCTTTAAACCCCAACTAACTCCTGCGGGTGCGTTGCTGCAAGCATTGGGTAGTGCTTCTAGTTTGGCTACTGGGCAGGATTTTGGCTTGTATGAACCTGCTTTTGTCTCTCAGTCTGATTCTAATAATCAGCTATCCGTTGAAGCTGCTACTTTAATTCGTTCTCCTAG
>JH610734.1 GCA_000252485.1 Prochloron didemni P4-Papua_New_Guinea
CTAATCCTTTGGGAGAAACAGTTACTTATACCTATGACAACCGAGGAAATGTATTAACTGGAACTGACCCACTAGGGAATGTAACTCGATATAGCTACGATCAATTTGGTCGGATTATCACCGAAACCAATCCCCTAGGTCAGACCAAGACTAATACTTACGATGGCAATGGCAATCTTGTAGCTAAGACCGATGGGTCAGGTCAAGTGGTTCAATTACCTCGCGATAACGCAGGAAATGTAACTGCTATGATTGATGGAGAAGGTCGAATAACTTCCTTTGAATACGACAATTTAGACAGAATTACTCGTCAAATAGACCCGTTAGGAAATATTACCACTTATACTTACGATCTTAACAACAATCGACTTAGCGAAACCACAACAGTTACCACTGCCGAAGGATTGCAAACGGTCACTACAAGTTGGACTTACGATAGAGAAAATCGGGTTACTTCCGAGACAAATCCCTTGGGAAATGTTGTTCGCTATGAATACGATTCAGCCGGTAATTTACTGGCTACAATAGAAGAAGCAGCTAACAATCGTCGCACCGAATATAAATACGACGACAGCAATCAACTAATTGAGACTTTATATGCTGATGGAACCTCAGAAAAATCTGTTTACGATGCTGCTGGTCGAGTAATTGCTACCACCGATATTGCAGGTGAAACTACTCACACAGTTTACAATGCTCTTGGACGAGTAATAGAAACAATTTATCCTGATTCCACTCCAGAAGATCTGACGGATAATCCGAGAACGAAAATAGAATATGATGCAGCAGGTCGGACTATAGCGGGAATCGACCTTCGAGGTAATCGCACCGAATATCAATACGATGCAGCAGGTCGTTTTATCTCCCTTCGAGATGCTTTGGGTCAGGAAACTACTTATACTTATAATGCTGCAGGAAGGAAGTTAACTGAAACCGATGCCCGCAATAATACCACCGAGTTTATTTACGATGAAATGGGTCGTTTAAGAGAAACCTATTTTCCCGATGGAACTTATACAACTGCTACTTATAATGCTGCCAATTATATAATTGCTTCCACGGATAGAGCAGGTCGAACTACTCATTCAATTCACGATGATTTGAACCGACTAATTGAAGTAATTTATCCGGACTCCACCCCAGAAACTCTGGCAGATAATCCCAGAACCAAGACAGAATACGACTCACTGGATCGGGTGATAGCTGAAATCGATGAATTGGGAAATCGTACCGAATACGAATACGACATCCTTGGTCGCAGAATCCTAGTTAGGGATGCTCTAGGAAATGAAACAACTTTTAGTTACGACAATGCAGGAAATCTACTAGCTGAAACAGATCCACTAGGTCGCACCACGGAGTTTGTTTACGACGAACTGGGTAATTTAATCGAAACCCATTTAGCTCCTGGAACTAGTTTACTTACTAGCTACGATAATTTAGGAAATACCATCAGCGAAACTGACCAAGCAGGAAATACCACTCAATTTGAATACGATAGTCAAGACCGGTTGACTGCAGTAGTAGATGCACTGGGACAACGGACAGAATATAGCTACGATTTAGCTGGGAACCTAATCCAAATTAAAGATGCTAATAATCATATTACTCAATATGAATACGACCAACTCAATCGCCGGATTACCACAATTTTACCTCTGGGACAAAGCTCCCACTCCACCTACAACCCAGTAGGAAATATTGCCAGCACTACAGATTTCAACGGAGAAACCATTACTTACCAATACGATGAATTAAATCAGTTAATTAGCAAGCAGTTTCCCGATGATACCTCCGTAGAATATACCTACAATCCCAGCGGTGGAATTGAAACAGTTACCGATTCTAGAGGAGTAACAACCTATAATTACGACGAACAAGACAGATTAATTGAAAGAATCGACCCAGACGAGAAATTCATCCGCTACAGTTACGATGCTGCAGGTAATCGGACTGCAGTAACTACTCCCAGCGGCACAACTGCCTATACCTACGACTCTCTGAATCGACTGGATAGGGTTACGGATTTCAACTTGGGAGTAACCCAATATACCTACGACCCAGTTGGCAATCTGATTAAAACGGAACTACCTAACAATACGGTAGAAACCCGTTCTTACGACTTACTCAGTCGTTTAACGACTCTTGAGAACACTCTGATTAACCCCGATACGGGTGAAGAGCTAGAAATAATTTCCAGTTACAACTATACTTTAGATTCCGTAGGTAATCGTATTGCTGTACAAGAGCATGATGGGGATTTAATGGAGTATCAATACGACCAACTGTACCGATTAACTCAAGAGAAGATAACTGCTGGGGAAATTATTACTACCATTGATTATACCTACGATGCAGCGGGAAATCGCCTGCAGCGGAATCATTCATCGGCAGGATTAACAACTTATACTTATAACGAGAATGATTGGTTATTAAACACCTCCACCAATGGGGAAGTAACCAACTATTCCTACGATGATAATGGCAATACTATTGCTCGAATCAAGGATGATACGGACCAAACAATTTATACCTGGGATTACGAAAGTCGTTTAGTTGCAGTGGAAGTAACAAACTCTGATAAAACAGTTAGAACCCAATACCAGTATAACGATAGTGGCATCAGGGTAGGGGAGATTGTGGATGAAGAAGAGAAGCGCTATTTGATTGATGATAATCGCGCTTACGCTCAGGTTTTGTCCGAATATAGTGCTGACGGTACGGTTCGAGTGACTTATATTTACGGTAGGGATTTAATTTCTCAGCTTCGACAAGAACAAGGAGAGTTCTTCTATCATGTGGATGGATTGGGCAGTACCAGGGCTTTAACTGATTCTAGCGGTGAGGTGACGGATACTTACGACTACGATGCTTACGGGCAATTAATTGAGTCTACGGGTAGTACGATTAATAATCATCTCTACACTGGGGAACGCTACGATCCGAATTCGGGAAATTATTATCTCAGGGCAAGGTCTTACAATCCCAGTTTGGGGCGTTTCATCCGACGAGACCCGTTTGCAGGGTTTTTGACTGAACCTTTATCTTTGGCGAAGTATCCCTACGTTCACGGGAATCCAGTTAATTCTATTGACCCTAGCGGGCTTGTTTCAATTGCCTCTATAAGTCTACGTTCTAAGATTGAAGGTATACTTAGGAGTGTACATGCTACTCGGGTTGGTTCAGTTTTGGCTACTGTTGGTAGGGTTTTGAAACAGGGAACTGTTTTCGTACCTCAAATCGGTTTTGCTGCTGCGATTCAACTGCCAGTTAAGTATGCCTTGGCTCAGACCGTAGTCAGGGCTTGTGCTATATCGGGAGACCCAAAATGTGACTTTCCCGATCTACCTATTCTTTTTCATGGAACAGAAGCCTTTTTGCGACCAAACTCTTTGCTGGAAACAGGCGAACATGTAAGAGATGCTATATTCGGCTGGAAACGAGTCTTAAAAGGTTCCCGAAGACCAGGTGATGGAAAGATAGAGGGTGCTCGTTTTATGACAGTCCCAACCAGCCCAAAACCTGTTTTGCTTAGTCAATGGCTAGGAACACCACCAGCAAATCATGGACGACGTGATTGGTATTCCAAAAAATCAAGAGAGGGGTGTACCAAATTTGATAAATCAGTATATGAGAGTGTAACCGGTATTAAACTGCAAACATGTGATGAATATCCTTTCTATTCGACCGAACAAGGTGGTGCAAACAACTTTTCTCAAGGAAACGTATCAATTAGATTAGTTCCAAACTCTGAAGCCGAGCCACAAGGAATACTTATTGACAAAGCAAAAGAGGCTGGGGTCGTAGCTGGAGATATGATGGATAAATGGTATGGTGTCGTGCCAATTATAGGTGTCTCATTTTGGAAAGACAGAATGGGAAATATAATTCTATAATCTCCATAAAAGCTAGCTAGATTATTCAATAATTGTGTTTTTTAACCAACAGTTGCTAAATAAAAGGTGTGAGATACATGTCTGACAAATTTCAATTCATAATTAAACAACAAATAGAATCAGCAAAAAAATATTCTTCTAATGAACTATGGCTAGGGAATTGTGAATTGAGCGAAATACCTGAGGAGGTTTTTACAATAGAATCATTAACGTTCTTAAGTGCAGGGTATAACAAAATTAGCTCAATCCCAAAAAGTATATCAAAACTGAAAAATTTGGAATGTTTGCATTTGTACAATAATCAAATAAAAGATTTACCAAGTAGCTTGTCGCAACTCACTAACTTATATTGGCTAAAATTAGGCTCTAATCAGTTGAAGGAAATACCTGCAAGTGTTTTAGAGTTGCCTAACTTGACCCATTTAGAATTAGATAATAATCAAATCAGTTTTATTCCCAACAATATCTCTCGTCTGTCTAAGTTAGAGATATTAGAATTAAATAACAATCAAATTAGTTTTATTCCCAACAATATCTCTCATCTGTCTAAGTTAGAGATATTAGATCTGAGTCACAATCAAATAGATAATCTTCCAGAAGGTTTATTCGAGCTGTCTTGCTTGGAGGCATTAGTTTTAGAAAACAACAAACTTACAACTATTCCAAAATCTATTTGCAAGTTAACTAACTTAGTACAGTTATTGATGAACGGCAATCAACTAAAAACTATTCCCAAAAGCATGCTTAAAATGAAGCTTATCTCTAACTTATGTTTAGATTCAGAAAGACAAAGTTTCTTCGAGTTCGACTATAATTCATTGGAATTGGAAAGTATTCCCGAAGAATTACTCGATATTCTGAAAAATAGACCGCCAATTATTATGAGATAATATGGCCATAGATAGTCAATTTATATAATCTAATTATAGATTTAGACGCGCTATAAAATCAATCTCTAAATTACCTAATAAGGAGTAAAGTTAAAAATGTCAAAACTTGTCAATGCTTTGGAAAGAATTTGGAACTGGAGGAAAGTTAATTATAATAATCCTGAAGATGGATTACTACATCCGGGATTTACTCGCAAGCAAATTGAAAATATGTTTCAAGGTCTTCCTTTTTATTTTTCAGAGGAAGTATACGAGTTTTTCCAATACTTCAAAACAGATAGAAAGTTCATTGTATTTGCTCCTGATATAATACTCCATTCTTTAGAAAGAGCTTTGAATTTATGCCGGGAAGATTATGATAGAAATTTGATTGAAAATAAGAACAATAAAAAATCTTCTTGTTTAAGACATGGCGAATTATATCTTTTTTACGGTGCTGGAAAATATAGATTTTATGTACCAGGAGAACAAGAAAAGAAAGAATCATCTCCAGTTTGGTTCGCAGATATAGGAAGAAAACCAAGAATATATTTTCCTAGTTTAACTGATTTGATGCTGGCGATTGCAGAATGTTTTGAGACCAATGCTTTTTATGTAGGTTACTTAGACAAGAATGAAAAATATCTAGAAGATTATAAAAACTCATATCTAGACGAAGATTACGAAAAATCAAAAGCAATTTTTTGTAAATATAATCCAAGTCTTATGAATTGGTTTTATTGATTTAAAAAAGAAAAACGAAATATGATAGAATTTAATAGATAATTTTTTGTTAATAAAAAATGACTCCAATACTAACCATCCAAGAACTGGCCATCATCATCGCCGCTCCCAATCTAAACCCCACCCTCCTAACCCCAGACTTCCTTCTAGGAAGCGGATGCATCTCAGCAAATTGGAAACTAGCGCGACAACCAGTTCTTAGCCCCCAAGTAGCTCAAATATCCTTCACTAACGGTATCAATATAGTGGCTCAACCGGGCAGCATTACCTTCAGCGAATCCCTTCCCAACAAGGACACAATGGACGAAAACAGTCAAGAGATAAAAATATCAGCCATGGCCAACAAATACACCTCAATCCTGGGAAACTTAGACTATCAAGCGGTAGCAATTAATCCGAGAAGCTTCGTTACTTTCCCTTCAGAAGACCCCCAAGCAGCACGGGATTACATCATCAATACCTTGTTTGCTTCACAGGAATGGCTGGAAACAGGAACGGAACCAATAAAAGCTTCTGTTAACTTAGCTTATACCTTGGAAAATCGCCAATTAAATCTTACTATAGCGGAAGCCAAACTGCAGCAGGAAGGAAAAGCAGCCCAATCAGCAGTTTTATTTTCCGGGAATTTTCCCTATGAGATTACTGGAGATACTGCAGAGGAACGGCAACAACAGCTATCTCAATTTATTAACAATTGGGGGAAAGACTTGGAAACTTATAGAGAAATTATCAACGGCAAGTTCTT
>JH610735.1 GCA_000252485.1 Prochloron didemni P4-Papua_New_Guinea
GTCCAAAAGAACGGTAGAAGATTGAACGATTAATTAAGAACAAAAACTTTTCTTCCAGGCCAATCAAGGCAATACCTCATTACAACAACAAACAACAAACAACACTCTCGCGTAGCTCAGTGCAAGCAAACAACAAACAACAAAAATGTCACAGTTTATCTGGACCTGAACGGCAATGGCGTTCTGGACCCTGACGAACCAAAACAAGTAACCAAACAACCTCAAGGAATTAGTCGGTTAGAACAAACTAATAATTATTATTTCTCATTCTCCAATTTACTCCCGGGAGACTATCACGTCAGACAAGTAGTTCCCGAAAACTATTTTGAAACCGCCCCTAGTTCTGGAGAATTTATCGATTCTATCGGGACTTCTAACAATACCTATAGCCATGCCTTTGGTATTGCTGAACTAGAAGAACTTTCCACCAATCAAAATCCCAGTTTTATTTCTACTGCCCCCACAGGTTCTTTAGAAGTAGGAGAAACCCTGATTTATCGGGCATTCGCAATTGATAGTGATTCGGATTCTCTCAGCTATAATTTGGCATTAGCCCCATCTGGCATGGCGGTGGAACCCGATTCAGGGGTGGTTCTCTGGACTCCCAATCCAGAACAAGTTGGCACTAACCCTGGGGCACTTTTAAGAGTGAGTGACGGGCAAGGAGGAGTGGACATTCAATATTTTGAATTATCTGTCACTGCTCCCAATAACGCTCCTGTCTTTACTTCCACCCTAGATGATAATGGAAGCCCCCAAATAGGCAAACCCTTCCAATATCAAGCAGTGGCCCTAGACCCAGATAATGACCCCGTCACCTATCAATTGGGTTCAGAAAATCCTGCCGGAGTTACTATCGATAGGGATACGGGATTATTAACTTGGACTCCCCAATCCAACCAATTAGGAGCCAGGGAAATTACCATTGAAGCTTCAGATGATAAGGGAGCAACAGCAACTCAAGCCCTAAATCTCAATGTCATTACCCCCCAACCCAATCGGTCTCCTTCCTTTACTTCCACTCCTCGTAAGAACGTCCGCATCGGCAGTCACTATTTCTATCAAGCCACAGCTACGGACCCGGATGGCAATGTTTTAAACTTCAATTTAATTACTGCCCCCCATGGCCTGACCATAGATGGAGAGGGACGAGTAATTTGGTCTCCCAATGCAGCCCAATTCGGTAGCCACCCAGTAGAAATCCAAGTGACTGATGGGCAAGGAGGTGAAGCCAGGCAAAGCTTTACCCTAGTGGCAACGGACCGGGATAGCAACAACCTGCCCTCTATCACTTCCACTCCCAACACCAGAACTCATATCGACAAACTCTATACCTATCAACCTACCGCCACGGACCCAGATGGGGATTTACTGCTGTGGAGTTTGGAGCATGGGCCACGGGGAATGGTGACGGACCCCCACACAGGAGCCATTAGCTGGCAGCCAGATAGCCAACAAATTGGCAGTCACACCGTAGGAGTAAAAGTAGTAGATACCTTGGGGGCCTCTGTGAGC
The DNA here is from genome assembly GCA_000252485.1 of Prochloron didemni P4-Papua_New_Guinea. Lineage (GTDB taxonomy): Bacteria > Cyanobacteriota > Cyanobacteriia > Cyanobacteriales > Prochloraceae > Prochloron > Prochloron didemni. Next base: position 1,516 of record JH610735.1, read on the forward strand.
CAGGAATTTACTCTCACGGTTACGGGAATCAATACCCCTCCTGCCATTGTTTCCACTCCGAGAACCCGTGGCACTATCGATACTCTCTATAGCTATCAAGTTGCCGCCAAAGACCCA
>JH610736.1 GCA_000252485.1 Prochloron didemni P4-Papua_New_Guinea
GGGGTTACTGGGGAAGTAATTTGGCCTGCTCCTGTCCTGGGCAGCCATCAAATCGTAGTGGGAGTCAATGATGGAGTTAATGGGGCAGCTCAGGGCTATACCCTCAGGATACAGAACAATAGCGCCCCAGTGATTGATAGCTCTATTGCCCCCAATCCCACCGCTACTGTAGGGGATTTATACAGCTATGATGTTCCTGCCTATGACCCGGATGGGGATGCTTTGAGTTACAGCTTGGATGAAACATCTCTTGGTAAAGGCATTAGTTTAGATAATTTGGGTCGTCTACGCTGGAATCCGGAGATTACGGATGTAGGCAATCATGTTGTGACTGTGACTGTTACGGATGAACCAGGAGCAGCGACTTCTTCCAGTTTCCAGATTAATGTGGTTGGGGATACAGAGGCTCCCCAAGTCGATTTACAACCGGTTGGCACTATCTATGTAGTGGATTCTCAATTCCAAACGGATCTTAATTCCACTGTCTCTTTCCAAGCCTGGGCTACGGATAATGTGGGGGTCACTGGATTGCAGTTATTGGTGAATAATACTCCTGTCATCTTAGAGGGCAATGGTATTGCCTCGATTGAGTTCAAGGAACTGGGAACCATAGAACTGAAAGCCCGGGCCTATGATGCTGTGGGGAATGTTGGGGAAGCTGTTACTACGGTGGATGTTTATGATTTCTCTGATGTGGATGCTCCTACGGTGGAGTTAGATTTGGGTGACGTTGCGGACAATACTGTTACTGCCCCTATAGAAATCAAGGGAACTATCGATGATAGTAATTTAGACTATTACGTCCTGGAAGTTGCCCCGGTGGGTAGCGACAGTTATCGGGAAATTAGGAGGGGCAATTCGCCAGTTACGGAGGATGTAATTGCTAGTTTTGACCCCAGTACCCTAGCTAACGATGCCTATAATCTCCGCTTAACTGCAGTGGATTCCGGGAACAATCAGGCTACTGTGTCCGAAACTATCTATGTGGAGGGGGATTTAAAACTGGGGAACTTCCAATTATCTTTCACTGATTTAACTATTCCTGTGGCTGGTATTCCGGTTACTGTAACTCGCACCTACGATAGTCTCATCGCTAATCAGCAGGATGATTTCGGGTTTGGCTGGCGTTTGGAGTTTAGAGATACCAATCTTCGCACTAGTGTGGGTAAGGATGAAAACTTAGAGGCATTTGATATTACTTCTAAAGGCTTTAGGGAAGGGGATAGGGTGTATCTGACTCTTCCCGGAGGTGAGCGGGAAACCTATATCTTTAAACCCCAACTAACTCCTGCGGGTGCGTTGCTGCAAGCATTGGGTAGTGCTTCTAGTTTGGGGGCTACTGGGCAGGATTTTGGCTTGTATGAACCTGCTTTTGTGTCTCAGTCTGATTCTAATAATGAGCTATCCGTTGAAGCTGCTACTTTAATTCGTTCTCCTAGCGGTGAGTTTACGGGGATAGCTGGGGGACTGTACAATCCTGCGGCGAATTACTATGGGGGTCGATATACTCTGACGACGGACTCCGGGATTGTTTATGATATCGATGCTGAATCTGGGGATTTGCTAACTGCTAGGGATACTAATGGCAATGAGCTGAATTTCTCTGATGCTGGTATTACTAGT
>JH610737.1 GCA_000252485.1 Prochloron didemni P4-Papua_New_Guinea
GTTTGGTAATCCCACTACCTATGTTTATGATGAGCGGGGGAATGTTTTAACTGAGGTAGATGCGGTTGGTTTGGTGACGGAGCGGACTTATGATGGGAATGATAATGTGTTGACGGAGACTGTTATTAGCGATGAGAGTGGGGAAGAGGGATGGACTACAACCTATACCTATGATGAGCGGGGGAATGTTTTAACTGAGACTGATGCTCTGGGAGCTGTTTATCGAAATACTTATAATGGATTCGGTCAGATTTTAACTGAAACAGATGCGCTGGGAAATACTACGAGTTATAGCTACGATGGTCGTGGGAATCTGTTATCTACGAGAGATGCTGCAGGAAGTATTAATAGTTTCAGCTACGATGGAAGCGGAAATCTTCTTTCCCTCATAGATGCTGCGGGAAATACAACCTCTTTTAGCTACGATGGCAATGGAAATGTAGTAGAAATAGTTGATGCGCTGGGAAATGCTACTTCTTTTAGCTATGATAGAAATGGCGTTCAGCTCAGTTCCACTCAAACCATTACCACTGCAAATGGAGTTGAAGAAGCAGTTACCTCTTCCTCCTATGACAGCAACGAAAATCTTCTCTCAGAAACCAATGCGCTGCAACAAGTTACCACCTATGAATACGATGCAAATGGAAGCAGAACCGCAGTAATAGATACTTTAGGAAGAAAGACGGAGTATCGCTATGACGAAAAAGGTCAATTAATTGAAACAATCTATCCTGACAATACTCCCTCTACCAATCAAGATAATCCCAGGAGTATTACTCTCTACGACAGAGGAAATCGCGAACGTGTCACCATCAATAGAGAAGGAAATGTTACCTATTATGAATACGACCCATTAGATAGGTTGGTAGAAACAATTTATTCCGATGGTATCGATACTCTCTCCGACTTAGTCGAGTATCTAGCTCCAGAAAAAACCTTAGAATCAATCAATTGGACGGAAATAGTCTACCCCGACAATTCCCCCAGTTACCTAGAAAACAATCCCAGAACCGGAACGGAATACCACCAAAACGGTGGTGTAAAAGCAACTATTGACGAGGGGGGTAATCGCACTGAATATCGCTATGACGGGAATGGACAGTTACTGGAAACTATTACTCCAGAACTAGCAGATTATCCAGGGGAACGCTTTAGTACTACCTACGAATACGATATCCTGGGAAGACAGATTAGCTCAACAGATGCTCTAGGAAGAACCACCAGATTTATCTACGATGAACTGGGACGGTTAGTGGAAACCCAATACGCCGATGGAACTTCTACTATGGCGACCTACGACAATCTAGGTCGTCGAGTTGCAGCAACAGACCAAGAAGGAAAGATTACTAGCTATGAATACGATGTTGCTGGTCGTCTTACTGACGTAGTACAGTTATTAGAGCAGTCCAGTAACAATCCAATTGAAGTCAGGACAGAATACGGCTACAATGAACTGGGTAATCTTATCTGGACTGAAGATGCTAAGGACCATCGCACTCAGTTTGAATACGATTTATTGGGTCGTAGGATTGGGGTAGAATTACCGGAAGGGCAGCGTTCCAGCACTGTTTACGACGCAGTAGGAAATGTAGCGAGTACTACCGACTTCAATGGAGATACCACTACCTATACCTACGACGAACAAAATCGCCTCATTCTGGAACAATTCTCGGATGATACTACTATTAGCTATACCTATACTGGAAATGGATTGAGAGAAACTGTTACTGACAGTCGCGGAACCGTTACTTACGAGTATGACAAGCGCAATCGATTGATTGCTCGTACAGAACCCAACACACCTTATACTGCTAACGGGAAAACCATTGAATACAGCTACGATATTCTGGGAAATCGAACAGAGGTGATAACTCCGTCGGGAACGGTAAGTTACGGTTTTGACCAATGGAATCGCTTGAAAATGGTAACAGATTGGGATGGAGATATTACTACTTATTTCTATGACCCAGTAGGAAATTTGAGAAGTACTGAGTTTGCCAATGGAGTAGTGGAAACAAGAGAGTACGACGATTTAAACCGTTTGGTTTTTCTGGAGAATTCCTTAGAAGATGAGGTAATCTCTAGTTACAGGTACGTTCTCAATAAGGTGGGACACCGTCTGTCGGTGGAAGAAGATGATGGACGGGTTGTAGAATACGAATACGACGATTTGTATCGCTTAGTTGAAGAAAGGATTATGGACCTGGATGGGTTCGAGCGAATTATTAGCTACACCCACGATTTGGTGGGAAATCGGTTGGAGAAGAACGATTCTGTTGAGGGGATAACTACTTATAGCTATGATGGAAATGACCTGTTGTTAGAGGTGGTGTTGTCCCAAGATGGAGAGGTTGTTTCTTCTAACTCGTATTTCTACGATGATAATGGCAATACAATCAAGGAGGTGCAGGATGGAACGGAAGAGACTGTCTATATTTGGGATAAAAGGAATCGTTTGGTAAGGGTGATTCTTCCAGATGGGAAGGAGGTTTTCTATGTCTACGACGCGGATAATATCCGGGTTGCTTCCCAAGAAAATGGAGTAACGACTCAGTATATTGTGGATAGCAATCGTCCCTACGCCCAGGTGCTGGAAGAATATGTAGATGGGGAGTTAGTTGTCAGATATGTTTACGGTTTGGATCTGATTTCTCAAGAGCGAAATGGGGAGGAGTTGGTTTACCTGGTGGATGGTTTGGGAAGTACCAGGGTGCTGACTGATGAAAATGGGGCGGCAACCAATAGTTATACTTATGATGCTTTTGGGGAACTGATTGATTCTACGGTTCGCGGGGAGAATGATTATCTCTTTGCTGGAGAGCAATATGATGGGAATTTGGATAAGTATTATTTGCGACAGCGGTATTATGATACTTGGATTGGACGGTTTACGCGACGGGATACTTATGAGGGGGATATTAATAATCCGGTTTCATTGCACAAGTATTTGTACGGAAATGGGAATCCGATTAATTTTATCGATCCTAGCGGATTAGTAGCTATTGGAGAGTATCTAAGCGCACAGGTTTTCTATGGTATTTTAGTTGCATCGACATTAACTACTGCTTATCACACTGTTCCCGCATTTTTCACTGGTAATACTCCGTCTGCTCCACCTTCAAATGATGTTATTATTCACATAGGAATTAGTCCTAATTATCCGCTTGGGCATGCATTTATTTCTATAGATGGCAGAGCCTATACATATCCAGGATATTCTTCTGATAATGAAGATCGTTCAAGACCATTAGGTGAGTATATAGCTTCAGAACAGCATCTCTATGATTATGTGTACTATAGGTACGCTATTAACTACTCTGAAGAGGAAAAACAGCAACTCAAAAATGCGCTAATTTTAAGTATAGATCTCCTTTACGATCATGATAGCTATAGTATGGCAGCATGGCATTTTGGTGATTATGCACATAATTGTACAACATTTATAACAGAAAATTTACCAAGCAAAGGAAAACACTTTGATAGACTCATTAGGACTCAATTTTATCCTTTTGGCTTAGGCCGATCACTCGATCTATTGGATGGAATATCTCGGGGTAATCTAGTCAATAGATTGCCAATGGTGTAATTGACTTTGTTCGATTAGTTTAGTCTAAATTTAGTACTCAAAAATTAAAGCAATGAAAAAAATCTCAAATTTATTGTATCAATTCGTAAAAACTACTATCTGCTTGGCTTTTATATGTGGATGCTTTATTTTATTTTATTGGCAATCACAGTTGGTAGATTACTCAAGATTAGAAAAATTACTATCTGTTCATCAATGGATAAATGCAGACAAGGAAACTAGCCAGCTTATTGGTTCTATTCTCCGGAAAAAGCTAGATGAAACTGAATATTTTGGCTCTTCTACGTTAGACTTTTTCGGTGTGAGAAGAACAAAAATTCTTCGTTCTGAAGGAATTTGTCAAGAACTCGAAATTATTGATAAGCTTTGGAGAAAATACAGTGAAGATAATTTCGGTTTTTTGACACAAGCGAAAATTGCTTTATCTGTTGCTGAAATTCGACCTTTAGAAAAACAAGACTTAAGTAAATTACTAAGAGGTAGAGGTTCATTGACAGAGTACCTAACATCAATAATAGTATGGAAAGAAGAGCAAGTCAAAGAAATACTAGGATGGAATGGTGTTTATCCCGTTAAACCTCTTTATAAAAATCCAAAATGGTATCTTCCTGCTCAAAATCCAGCAAAAGCAAAAGGTTTTTTACCATCACCTCGGTGGATAATAGAACAAGGACATGGAAAGCTCCCTTATGGTATTTATCACGCTTTAACTCATTTTATCTATTACGCACAATTAGGAAAAGGTAGCACATCTGACATTAATAATATTTATGAATATATTGAAAAAAACAAATCTCAAATCGTAGATTTTTGTAAAAAAACCAAAATAGTATGTACAAAAATTCTTGTATTTGCAATCATTTGTTAAGATAGATGCAAGGGAGATTTTTGAGGGGAAACTCAACCATTAAGCTTTGCTTGGATTGACTCAATTACGATAAAATAAAATCAATAATATTATCAAACAAAAAAGAATCAATGACTCCAATACTAACCATCCAAGAACTGGCCATCATCATCGCCGCTCCCAATCTAAACCCCACCCTCCTAACCCCAGACTTCCTTCTGGGAAGCGGATGCATCTCAGCAAATTGGAAACTAGCGCGACAACCAGTTCTC
>JH610738.1 GCA_000252485.1 Prochloron didemni P4-Papua_New_Guinea
ATCCAAAAGAACGGTAGAAGATTGAAGGATTAATTAAGAACAAAAACTTTTCTTCCAGGCCAATCAAGGCAATACCTCATTACAACAACAAACAACGGGTGCGGTCAAAAACAGTTGAGAATTTTATCTTCTCAATAGTAGCGGCTTATCCTGAAAGTTAGGCAGCCCAGAGGGCTACCCCACGGTGGACAAATATAGCAATGAACAATTAACAATTAACAATGAACACTTCGGCTACCCTTCGACTTCGCTCAGGGCAAGCGCTCAGTGCAGGCAATTAAGAGTTCGTGCAGAAAAATGCCTATGCACGCTTTGTACGAAGGTGATGCAGCAGATGTAGTGTTTTGACGCAAGAACGTAGTATGTAACAGCGCTTTAGGAGGGGTGCGGTCACAAACAGTTGAATTTTGTGTTCTCAATAGTCACGGCTTACCCGCGATTGTTAGGCAGGCAGCCCAGAGGGCCACCCCACGATTGATTAATAGATATTTAGCCCCAAACAACTACTTTTGACCACACCCACAAACAACAAACAACAAAAATGTCACAGTTTATCTGGACCTGAACGGCAATGGCGTTCTGGACCCTGACGAACCAAAACAAGTAACCAAACAACCTCAAGGAATTAGTCGGTTAGAACAAACTAGTAATTATTATTTCTCATTCGATAATTTACTGCCAGGAGACTATCACGTCAGACAAGTAGTTCCCGAAAACTATTTTGAAACCGCCCCTAGTTCTGGAGAATTTATCGATTCTATCGGGACTTCTAACAATACCTATAGCCATGCCTTTGGTATTGCCAAACTAGAAGAAGTTTCCACCAATCAAAGTCCCAGTTTTATTTCTACTGCCCCCACAGGTTCTTTAGAAGTAGGAGAAACTCTGATTTATCGGGCATTCGCAATTGATAGTGATTCGGATTCTCTCAGCTATAATTTGGCTTTAGCCCCATCTGGCATGGTAGTAGAACCAGAAACAGGGGTGGTTCTCTGGACTCCCAATCCAGAACAAGTTGGCACTAACCCTGGGGCACTTTTAAGAGTGAGTGACGGGCAAGGGGGAGTGGACATTCAATATTTTGAATTATCTGTCACTGCTCCCAATAACGCTCCTGTCTTTACTTCCACCCTAGATGATAATGGAAGCCCCCAAATAGGCAAACCCTTCCAATATCAAGCAGTGGCCCTAGACCCAGATAATGACCCCGTCACCTATCAATTGGGTTCAGGAAATCCTGCCGGAGTTACTATCGATAGGGATACGGGATTATTAACTTGGACTCCCCAATCCAACCAACTAGGAGCCAGGGAAATTACCATTGAAGCTTCAGATGATAAGGGAGCAACAGCAACTCAAGCCCTAAATCTCAATGTCATTACCGCCCAACCCAATCGGTCTCCTTCCTTTACTTCTACTCCTCGCAAGAATGTCCGCATCGGCAGTCACTATTTCTATCAAGCCACAGCTACGGACCCGGATGGCAATGTTTTAAACTTCAATTTAATTACTGCCCCCCATGGCCTGACCATAGATGGAGAGGGACGAGTAATTTGGTCTCCCAATGCAGCCCAATTTGGTAGCCACCCAGTAGAAATCCAGGTGACTGACGGGCAAGGAGGTGAAGCCAGGCAAAGCTTTACCTTAGTGGCAACGGACCGAGATAGGAATAATCTGCCCTCTATCACTTCCACTCCTAACACCAGTTGTGTAGGGTGCGTTCGTAACGCACCGACCAGGATCTATTGCTAGATGGTGCGGTCAAAAACAGTTGAGTTTTAAGTCGCGTCGCGGCTTCCCCGCGATGCGATTGATAGGCAGCCCAGAGGGCTACCCCACAATTGACTTTCTACATATTCAGCCTCAAACAACTACTTTTGACCACACCCTACCTAAATGGGTAGTACTATATCAATAAATAAAGGAAAAAGAACAAATGACTCCAACACTAACCATCCAAGAAATCGCCATCATCATCGCCGCTCCCAATCTAAACCCCACCCTCCTAACCCCAGACTTCCTTCTGGGAAGCGGATGCATCTCAGCAAATTGGAAACTAGCGCGACAGCCAGTTCTTAGCCCCCAAGTAGCTCAAATATCCTTCGCTAACGGTATCAATATAGTGGCTCAACCGGGCAGCATTACCTTCAGCGAATCTCTTCCCAACAAGGATACAATGAACGATTTTAGTCAAGAGATAAAAATATCAGCCATGGCCAACAAATACACCTCAATCCTGGGAAACTTAGACTATCAAGCAGTAGCAATCAATCCCAGAAGCTTCATTACTTTTCCTTCAGAAAACCCCCAAGCAGCAAGGGATTACATCATCAATACCTTGTTTGCTTCACAGGAATGGCTGGAAACAGGAACGGAACCAATAAAAGCTTCTGTTAACTTAGCTTATACCTTGGAAAATCGCCAATTAAATCTTACTATAGCTGAAGCCAAACTGCAGCAGGAAGGAAAAGCAGCCCAATCAGCAGTCTTATTTTCCGGGAATTTCCCCTATGAGATTACTGGAGATACTGCAGAGGAACGGCAACAACAGCTATCTCAATTTATTAACAATTGGGGGAAAGACTTGGAAACTTATAGAGAAATTATCAACGGCAAGTTCTTGTCCAAAGCAATGAACAATTAACAATGAACGATGAACAATGAACAATAAACAATAAACAATGAACACTCTCGCGTAGCGGCCCCTGCCCTTCGGCTACCCTTCGACTTCGCTCAGGGCAAGCGCTCAGGGACCGCGAAGTCGAAGGGCAGTGCAGGCAATTAAGAGTTCGTGCAAGAAAAATGCCTATGCACGCTTTGTACAAAGGTGATGTAGCCAGTGTATTACTTTGGTATCAAAAACGTAGGATGTAACTACACTTTAGGAGCGAAGCGCTATAGAAGATTAAACCAACAACTATAGGGATGGAGGAGTTCAAGAATATGGTTGTAACGAGAAGAATGAATTAGAAAGAGTGACTTTACCTAACTCTTTCTTAGGCAGCCCAGAGGGCTACCCCACAATTGATAAATACATATTCAGACACAAACTACTACTTTTGACCACACCCCGTAGATACGAATAATAACTATTGATATCGTTAAGTATGGCCTTCTCTGGGATTTAGTCATGCTCTCGATCGCCTGAAAGCATATTGGTGGGCAGTGCCGCACCCTACTTTAAGATCCACATTTTTAGATTATCCCCCCTAAATCCCCCTTACCAAAGGGGGACTTTTAACATATATAGCGCTTCGCACTGGTGTCGTTACATGCTACATTTTTCTACAAAAATGCTGCATCTGCTGCATCACCTTTGTACAAAGCGAAAGGGGCATTTTTCTTATCAACCTCTTAATTGTTCATTGTTAATTGTTCATTGCTCATTGCTATAAGTGTTGCCCTATCCGTAAAAGCTCTCGAAACAGATTCCTAAGATAAGTTAAAGATCGGCTTGTGTAGTTGGGGATCGACATAATATCTAAACTAGATCTCCCAATCCTGATCGCTGCAAAGGGTAAGGATGCAGCAGCGCGGGATTATTGTTTCAAGCTAGCAAGCCAGAGGAAAATTTATGACAATAGCGGTAGATAAAGAGGTTGAAACGGGTCAAGAGCCAACCTTAGAACTAAAAAAGGCCAAAACAATTGGCATCCCGAAAGAAATCTATCCCAACGAATGTCGGGTAGCCGCTACTCCAGATACGGTGAAAAAGCTACAAAAGCTGGGTTTTGAAGTTCTAATGGAATCGGGAGCAGGGGAGGCAGCTAATTTTCTCGATGATGCCTACAAATCAGCAGGATGCCGCATTGTTCGCGATGCTAAGACTCTCTGGGGGGAAGCGGATATCGTGCTGAAAGTACGTGCGCCCCAGATGCATCCAACTCTGCGCAAGCACGAAGCAGAATTGTTACGGAAGGATAGCACTTTAATCAGTTTCATCTGGCCTGCTCAAAATCAAGAATTGCTGGACAAACTGGCAGCTACCAAGGCTACGGTTATGGCAATGGATGCCATTCCCCGCATCAGCCGCGCCCAGAAAATGGATGCTCTCAGTTCTATGGCGAATATTGCTGGCTATCGAGCTGTGATTGAAGCGGCTAATAATTTCGGTCGCTTCTTCACTGGACAAATCACTGCTGCAGGAAAAGTTGCCCCAGCGAAAGTAATGATTATTGGAGCTGGGGTTGCTGGACTAGCGGCTATCGGAGCGGCTAAGAGTCTGGGGGCCATCGTTCGGGCTTTCGATACCCGTCCGGTAGTGAAGGATCAGGTGGAAAGTCTGGGGGCTGAATTCTTAGAATTGGATTTCAAAGAAGATGGCACTGGTCAAGGGGGCTACGCCAAGGTGATGAGCAAAGAGTTTATTGAAGCGGAAATGGCTTTGTTTGCTCAACAAGCTAAAGAAGTAGATATTATCATCACTACGGCTCTCATTCCGGGTAAAAAAGCGCCTCTGCTCATTACTGAAGAAATGGTTAAGAGCATGAAAGAGGGTTCCGTGGTGGTGGATCTGGCAGCGGAGCAAGGAGGTAATTGCGCTGTTACTAAGCCCAATGAAGTATCTCGCTACGAAGGGGTAACCATAATTGGTTTAACGGATTTACCTTCCCGCATGGCAGCTCAAGCTAGCCAACTTTACGGCAGCAATCTTTGCCATTTGCTCAAAGATATGGGGGGCTCGGAGAATTATAAGGTTGACTTTGAAGATGAGGTGGTTCGGGGAGCTTTGGTACTCCACGAAGGAAAAGTTACTTGGCCAGCACCGAAGCCGGATCGGCCAGCACCCAAGCCAGCAGAACCAGCCAAAACAACTGCAGCACCAAAGGTAGCAGAAAAGGCAACCAAGTCCCAAAGCAAGACTGGTTTCTTATGGATACTTCTGGCTGGTTTGGCTCTGGTGGGCTTGGGAATAGGAGCCCCTCCTTCTTTCCTCTCTCACTTCACTGTATTTGTCCTCGCTTGCTTCGTTGGTTGGCAGGTAATTTGGAACGTTACCCCAGCACTGCATACTCCTTTGATGAGCGTCACCAACGCTATTAGCGGCATCATTATTTTGGGCGGTATGCTGCAAATTTCAGGTTTACCCACTTCCGCTACGACGATTTTGGGAGCGATCGCGATTTTGGTAGGAACCATCAATATTTCTGGTGGCTTCCTGGTAACTCAAAGAATGCTCCAAATGTTTCAGAAATAACTAGCGCTACTGATTAAACATCCGCGTTAAGTAGCGGTTCAAACAACAAACAACAAACAACAAACAACCAACAACCAACAACCAACAACCAACTATGTCTAATAACCTGCTGACAGTGGCCTATATTGCGGCTAGCGCTTTGTTCATTCTCAGCCTCGGGGGCTTATCCAATCAGGAAAGCGCTCGCAAAGGTAATGTTTACGGCATCATTGGCATGGCGATCGCCTTTATTGCCACGGCTCTGAGTTCTCAGGTCACTGGCTACGGTCTCTTAGGGGCCATGATTTTGCCAGGAGCCATTATCGGTGCCATTCTTGCGGCTCGAGTGGCCATGACTTCTATGCCAGAATTAGTGGCAATTTTGCACAGTTTTGTGGGTCTGGCAGCAGTTCTGGTGGGATTGGCCAATTACCTGGAACCAGATTCTTCTCTGGTGGGAGTTGAAGCCACAATTCATGAAATTGAAATCTTTGTTGGAATCTTCATCGGAGCTATTACTTTTACGGGTTCCATCATCGCCTTCGGCAAGCTGCGAGGCATTATTGGTAGCAAACCCCTGATTCTCCCCGCACGACACTTGCTCAATATTGCCATGCTGGTGGGTTCTGTTTGGCTCGGAGTTCAGTTCATGGGAACTGAAAATCTGGAAGGACTGCAACCACTGCTAATAATGACGGGCATTGCCTGCGTCTTGGGAATTCATCTGGTGGCCGCTATTGGTGGAGCCGATATGCCTGTAGTCATCTCCATGCTCAATAGCTATTCCGGTTGGGCTGCAGCAGCAGCAGGCTTCATGCTCTCCAACGATCTGCTAATTATTACTGGGGCTTTGGTAGGTAGCAGTGGAGCGATTCTCAGCTACATTATGTGCGAAGCCATGAATCGTTCTTTTATCAGTGTAATTCTCGGTGGCTTTGGTGAAGGGGCTGGAAAAACTTCTTCTGGAGGAAGCAAACCTGCTGGGGAAGCTACCCCCACCGATGTGGAGGAAGTTACAGAATTATTGCTGGGTGCTAAAAGCGTTATTATCGTTCCCGGCTACGGTATGGCAGCAGCTCAAGCTCAACATCCAGTTTCCGAAATCACTAAGTTTTTGCGCGATCGCCGGGTAAACGTTCGTTTTGGTATTCATCCTGTAGCTGGTCGCATGCCGGGACATATGAATGTGCTGCTGGCTGAAGCTAACGTACCTTACGACATCGTCTTAGAAATGGATGAAATTAATGAGGATTTCCCAGAAACAGATGTTGTCTTAGTCATTGGTGCTAACGATACTGTCAACCCAAGCGCTTTGGAAGACCCAGAAAGTCAAATTGCTGGCATGCCAGTTATGTTCGTTTGGAACGCTGCTAATGTAGTAGTGATGAAGCGCAGTCTTGCTAGCGGTTATGCGGGAGTTGATAATCCCCTCTTCTATAAAGAAAATACCCAGATGCTCTTTGGCGATGCTAAACAAAATGTTGCCGCTATTCAGAGTAAGCTTGTAGAATCCGCAGCACCAGTCATTACTACAGAAAAAGTTTTGGTGGCATCCTAAGTGCAATTCACTATAGGACATATTTGCCAAAAAGGAAACTAAAGTTTGGCTAAAAAGCCCTGGACGTTAGTCTAGGGCATTGTGGTATATTCCTTGGCTTACTATGTAGTAGTATAAGGAAATAGTAATATAAAGTTAAATGGTCTTAACCTGCAGCTTCTTCTTTTCAGAATGCTTGTTATTGGATATAATAAAGATGTATTTTGAATCAAATTATACCATTTTTGCGATTCGCAAAATAAAAGAAGATTGGTCGATGATGCACTAGCTAAATCCTTCCCTGTATGAGCTACTGTCGAAACCCTACTTGTCCTCGTCCTAATAATCCTGATAGTAATAAATTTTGTCGCGGTTGTGGCTTAGAACTATCAGTTGCACCTCTATTTCGCGAGCGTTATCGCGTGTTGAAAATCCTTGGTCAAGGTTCATTTGGTCGTACTTATGCCGCAGAAGACTTGGATTGCATGAATCGACCCTGCGTGGTGAAGAAATTTATCGCTAAAGTTGAAGGCTCGACTTTGGAAAAAGCCCAGCAACTGTTCGAGCATGAAGCTAAACAGCTATACGACCTAGATCATCCGCAAATTCCAAGATTATACGGTTATTTCGAGCATGAAGGTTCTCTCTATTTAGTTCAACAGTTTATTGAGGGACAAAATTTACTGAAGATTTTTAAGAAGCAAGGACCTTTTAGCGAAAGACAAATTCTGATAATTCTGCGGGATTTGCTCCCGGTTATTCAGTACCTTCACGATCGCAATGTCCTGCACCGGGATATTAAACCAGAGAATATTATGCGTCCTACTCCTTCTAAACCAGGAGAAGGTAAGAAATTGGTGCTGATTGATTTTGGCGGAGCCAAAGAAGTTACAGGTACGCGAATTGCAGGAGCGGGAACAGCAATCTATACTCCTGGGTATGGAGCGATGGAACAAATGATGGGTCGCCCCACGAGATCTAGTGACTTGTATAGTCTAGGGGCAACCTGCATCCGCCTACTCACTGGCTGTTTGCCTGCGGGGAAAAATAGAGAAGATGAAGTTTTCGATTCAATCAATTTTCGCTGGCTGTGGCGAGAGCGACTACAAGAAAGAGGTATTAGTCTTAACCATCACCTGGCAGAAATTTTTGATAATTTGCTTCAAACTTTCCCACAAAATCGTTATCAATCAGCAACAGAAGTATTCAGCATATTAGAAGAAGTAATCGCCAAGTTTACCAATAAATCTTCGGAAAAGCCGCAACCACAACAACAACCCAAACAAAAACAAAAACCGGAGGATGAAACGGTAATTATAGTTCATCCAGATGTCCCCCCTTCCGAAGAAGAAATAGATAGTGATAAAGAAAAAATAAACCACGATACTGAAAAATTCCAATTTCAAGTAACTACAGTAAACACTCAAGGGGAGGAAATTACATCGGAGCAAAAAGAAGCGGAGTATTTTACCGAAGAGTTAGCTGATAATATTTTGTTGCATATGATATTTGTTAGTGGCGGCAAATTTCTCTTCGGTTCCACTGATGAAGATGGAGAAAGACTGAATAATGAAATACCTCAGCATTTGGTAACAGTCCCCTCTTTTTTTATGAGCAAATATCCTATCACTCAAGCACAGTGGCAAGCAGTGATGAATTATAATCCTTCTAAATTTACGGGAAAAAATCGACCTGTAGAGCAGGTTTCATGGTACGAAGCAGTCGAATTTTGCCAGCGGTTATCTACCAAAATAAACAGGAAGTTTCGATTGCCTAGTGAAGTGGAATGGGAATATGCTTGTCGTGGAGGTACGAATACTCCTTTTCACTTTGGCGAAACTATTACTACCGATTTGGTTAATTATGACGGTCACTGTCACTATGGCTCTGGACCAAAAGGTAGCTATCGTAAAAAAACAACCATCGCTGGCAATTTTCCTCCCAATGCTTTTGGTTTGTACGATATGCACGGGAATGTCCGGGAGTGGTGTGCTAACATTTGGCAAGAATTGTACAATGGCTTGGAGGATATAGACCCTAAAGACCCCCGCGATCGCTCTCTCAGAGGTGGTTCTTGGGTAGATCACCCGGTCTATTGTCGTTCTACCAGTCGTTACGGAGTGAAACCGGATATTAAAAGCTTAATCGTTGGTTTTCGGATTGTTTGCGCCCAATGATAACAATTATAACAATAAACAATGAACAATGAACAATGAACAATTAAGAAGCTATAGTTTTCTTCTTAATTAATAAAGAGCATAAACTAACACTCTCTGTTCTTTAAAGAAACAGAGAGTTTTGACTTCTTATGAAGTCGGTTTAAGCACATGTAGTTAATTGCCGACTCGGATTTTGTGGGAGAGGGATTGCGATAGTCTTGGCCTTCTCAGATAAGTTAGATTCAACTTTCTCGTTCGCTTGATTATTGTTTTCCCACCAGTTAATTCCTTCTTGCAATTGAGCAAAAACCTGCACTTGGGAATTATTTACTCCTAATACTTCTCCTTGCACCAGCAACTTTTCTATATCAGCAGAAAGAGAGGTAAAGGCTAAAGTTAATTCCTGTTTTTCGGCTAGTTTAGCCATCTTCGCAAAACTTATTGCAGCAGTGGAGTCAATACCGCTGACTAAATTAAAATCCAAGATAATAAAACGCAAGCCTTGTTTTTTTGCATCCCTAACTTTCTCTCGAACTTGATTAAGTAAGTTGTTGGCAGTACCGAAAAAGATAAAGTTGTGCAATTGGAAAATATAGATATCTTCCTTGCAGTTGGGCAACAACAGTTCTTTTTCAGCTCCTCCAGTTTGGTAACTTGTGCCGGAAAGTTGATTTCTAGTTACGTTGATACGACTGTATTTAATGGCAAAAAGAACTATCTCCATCCCTAATCCAACTAAAATACCTTCCAAAAAGCCAACATAATTGATCGCCGCCATAATGGTGATAATGACAAGCCAATCTATAAGGGGCAATTTAAACCAGGATTGGTAGATCCATTTAATTAACAAGTCAATTCCCAAATAAAAGAGCAAACCGCCTAAAATTGGCTTGGGGAAAAAAGATAAAAAGGAAGCGCCCAAAAGCAGCACTAAACTACA
The DNA here is from genome assembly GCA_000252485.1 of Prochloron didemni P4-Papua_New_Guinea. Lineage (GTDB taxonomy): Bacteria > Cyanobacteriota > Cyanobacteriia > Cyanobacteriales > Prochloraceae > Prochloron > Prochloron didemni. The sequence continues at coordinate 9,813 of JH610738.1, forward strand.
AGGAATTGTTTTAAACACCCCTGCCAGACGATTATTGGCTTTCATCTTGTGTACTAGCAAAGTACTAGGTAAAGCTTGATTTCCTGCCATTCCCGTACCCAAACCAGCAAAGAAATTAGCCAGGCCAATAGATTCTAATTCCTTATTCAGCTCTATTTCTCTGCCTACAGCCAATTCAATGCCGTTATTAGTCAGAACTAAGGAAACCAGGCTGACGAAAGTGACAGCGGCGATCGTCCACGCCTGAGATAGAATTTCACCCCAGTGAATTAAGTTTAAATCAGCTAAATGCAAGGGTTGCCACAAACCAGCAGTCTCTGGAAAAGGACCAAGTAACCAACCTGCTGTTCTCGCCGCCTCAATTGGAGTATGAGTAAACCAGAGAATTAGGTAAAATATTATCCCAGCTCCTAACATTACTCCCGGTACTACCGTAAAGTGACTGTTACGCTTTAAAACTAACAACAGGACAACAGCGATCGCCAATCCGGAAAGCCAGTGAGAAAGGACATCAGCTTCAAGCAGATGGGGCAGTTGGGCAAAAGTCAAATGAATGTCTGTAGTAACTTCTACAGCACCTTTAATCAACAAACAGCCAGTACCTGCCATAAAGCCGCCAATGACAGGATAGGGTACAAACTGGACCGCATTGCCAAGTTTCAATCGTCCCATCACCAGGAGAAACAAACCCGTAATTATGGAACTAATAGCGATCGCCCCTACAACAGTCAGTAGCATTTCTTCCGCAGGCGCATCAGCCATATTTTTAGCGATGGCCGCCGCTAGTATAGCTAAAATTGCGCTGGGAGCGGCTAAAGGGGTAGCAATCATCCCCGGCAAGCCACTAGTTAAGGCTACCACTATGCTAATAGCAGCAGTGCTGAATACGGCAATGCCTACGCCGACGTTGAGATAACTTGCCAGGGTTCCAGAAAAGATTAAAGCTGCATAGGATATGCCTCTAATTATTCCAATAACTCCGGTTACCATGCCAGCGGTCAAACTAGGTAGGAGTTTGTCCGGATAAAATTCTGCTTTGATTGAAGAGCTTAATGGCTCTGAGTTATCTTCAAATTTTGCTGTTTCCGCGTTCATTGTTTTCAGTTTTTTTTTCCCCTTACCAAGGGGTTTTTAAGAGTAGAAGATACGATTAACTTTCAGTTCAAGTTAAAGTCTATCTTGTCTTTCTGTTCTCCAATTCTCTTGTTTACCCAAGTCACAATTTTGCTAGTTTCTTGTAGTAAATTACTTACCACTGATAATTTTCCAAAGTTTTTCTAGCTTCTTTGATTTTCAGGCAATTAAACTTAATTGTTTCACTGCTATTCTCACCATCACAAGACTGTGTTTGCTTTCTAGCTTGCTCATTTTTTTATTAATCAAATATTCTTGCTTTCAACAAAGTTTTTGGTTTTATCCTCATCAATACTAACAACCAAAAAAGAGAATTAACGTATATTTTGCTACATTTTTCCTTAAAAAGGATTTTATTTAAAATGTATTTTCAAATACAAAAATCTTAAATTTGGGACTTAAGTAGGGCTTGCTGAATAACCAGAAAAGCTATGCCTAATAAGGGTTTCAAGGTTTTTTGTGCAAGTCTTGTGCAAGGTTATCGCATCCAGAAACTCAAAACCCTTGCATTTTACTGGGGTTACTCACAGTAAAATTGGTAATCCTTGAGACAAAACTATGATGAAAGCAAGCTGTGTGGCTTGGAGCTTCGCTCCAGAGACTTTTTCAGCAAGCCCTAAGTAGATAGATTATACCTTGTAGAGTGGGTATTGCCCTAGAGAAGTCTCGTAGGGTGCGGCACTGCCCACCAAAAAAACGTTATATATGGAACTATTGATTTACAATAGACATCGTAAGAATTGGTTCTGAAATCCTTATATATCAACATTGCACCCCTAGTTTTTTCAGATGTCTAATGGATTACTGCATGACTCGAAGTTGTTCTTCACGACGAAGAAGGCTATCGCAGAGCAACCCAAGGATAAACTCTTGCAGTTTAGTTGTCAGTTCTGGTGCTTCCTGCTTCATTTTAGCAAAAGCTGCCGTGGAAAGATAATAGAGAATGCTAGTAGTATCTGTGACAACAGAACTAGACAAGGGTGTTTTGCCAAAAAAGCGCATTTCTCCCAAAATATTGAAACCTGTATGGGTTTGCAACCGTTTAGTCTCACCTTCTGGCAGTTCCAACAAAACGCTTACCTGTCCTGATTCGAGAAAATACAGTCCTACATCTGATTGTCCTTCCCTAAATAGCCAGTCTCCAGCTTCTTTTTCTTGTCGTTCCAGATAGCTAAGAAACTCAGTAACTTGCGCTGGTAGGGAAAATATCTTCTCCAGTTGTTTTGAAATAAACTGGGTATTTGTTTGAGACCTTTCCTCATTGAGGAGTTGATTTTCACACCATTCTAAACCCCTGTCAATGTCAGGAAAGAGCTGACAGACAGCATAGGGATAAAGGTCGCATTGCAAGCTGTTGATTTCCAAACCTCCACCCCGGAGAAGTTCCTGCTGGAATTCGCTGGAAAGATTGCTAAAAACCAGAGTTATCTGTTGTTTACGAGCTATTCTTAAGATTTTATTCAAACTCAACACCGCAGATGAATCCAGACCAGTAACACCTTTAAAGTCCAGGACGACAAAACGCAAAGAGAGTTTTGTTTCATCCTCAATTCTATTTCTGACTCGATTGAGCAAATAGTTGGCAGTACCAAAAAAAATAAACCCTTGCATTTGCAGAATATAGATTCGTTCTCCTTGCTCTGCCAACAGGCTACTTTGGGAATTGGTTCGTTCCACGTTGCTTCTTGTGGTAGCTCCAGAAGTTTCTTTGCTGCCTATATCCACCTGGCTGTAGTTATACATAAATAAGAAAGCAGCTATGACAAAACCAACTGCAATGCCTTGAAGAAAGCCCACCGTATTGATAACAATGGTGATTATCAGCACCGTCAAATAGTCAGGAAGGGGAAACTTATATAAACCTTGATAAATCCATTGAATGAGCAAAGAAATTCCCAGGTACAGTAGGAGACTACCTAAAACTGGTTTGGGAAAGAAAGATAAAAAAGAAGAACCGAGAACCAAGACCGCGACGCAAAACCCAGATGTTATAATTCCCGTCAGGCGACTATTGCCGCCAATTTTATGTACTAGCATGGTGCTGGGAAAAGCTTGGTTCCCCACCATGCCGCTGCCAAAGCCAGAAGCTAAGTTAGCCAGACCGATCGCTTGCAATTCCGTATTCAAATTCACATCCCGTCCCACGGATAACTCAATAGAACTGTTGTTTAGTACTAATTGCAAGAGACTCACCAGGGCGATGGTAATAATGCTGGCACTTTGGCTGAAAATCGCCCCCCAATCAACTTGAGTTAGTTCGGTTAAACCCACTGGATGCCAAAGTCCCCCCGCCGCGTCTCCTGCAGGAATTGGACCCAAAAGCCAACCTGAGTCTCTGGCTATCTCTAGAGGAGTAGAAGTAAAGTAAATAGTTAGATAAAAGAGAGCGACGAAAGCTAAGAGAGTTCCTGGCATTACCAAATAATGCTTGAAACGTCCCGAGACAATTAAGAGAATGACTGCAAAAATTGTGCCGACAAGCCAGTGGGAGAGAATATCGGTTTGCAAAAGGGAAGAGAGTTGTCTCCAAGTTAGAAGTTCATCGGTCATGACCTGATAGGAACCCCGCACCAATAACCAACCCGTACCAGCCATAAAACCCCCTACTACTGGATAAGGGATTAAGCGAATTAACCTCGCTAATCTTAATTTGCCTAAGACCAATAATAAAGAGCCTGTGAGGAAAGAAGAAAGAGCGATCGCCACCAAAACCGTAGTGAGAATTTCTTCTGAAGTGGCAGAACCTTCCATTTCTTCCATCAGATTTGCTGCCATAATCGCTAGAATTACAGTAGGGGCTGTGAGTGGGGTAGCAATCATTCCCGGCAGAGCGCTGGTTAAAGCTACCATAAGACTGACCGCAGCAGTGCTGAAAACAGTCATGCCCACGCCTACTGAGAGGTGAACAGCAAGACCGCCGGAAAAAATTAGTGCGGCGTAAGAAATAGAGCGGATCGTGCCGATTAAACCCGTTATTAAACCAGCAGTGAGGCTGGGTAAAAGTTTTTGCGGGCTAAATTCCGCTAGTAGGGAGAATATAGTTTGTCTGATGTCTGGTTGTAGAGTGGTTGGTTGACTCATCTTTGAGTTTGTTGTTCGCTTATTTGAGTATTATGATATTAGATTACTCATATCATAAAAACTTCTATAGTCAATCTATAAGCCTTATTAATTTACAATTAGTGTAATCAGTCAGAATAGAACTAAAACACAACTTGGATACTTATCAATAATGTCAAATAACAAACCTAAACTGTCATCCAACAAAAACAAGCAAGCAAAATCTCTTGTAAGTTAAAATTTGAATAATGTTTGCTACAAATACAATAGATAATTGTAGAGTTGGCCGAAAAATAACATATAATGAGGATTATGCCAACAGTTCTACGGATCGGTCCTTACCGCTTTTACTTTTATAGCCATGAACCAAATGAACCACCACATATCCACATTGATCGCGATGCTTCATCAGCTAAATTTTGGTTGGAACCAGTCAGCCTAGCCAAAAGTATTGGCTTTAGTGCTAAAGAGCTTAGGAAATTGCAATTTATAGTCCAAGAAAATAAGGAAAATTTATTGGAGGCTTGGTATGGGTATTTTGGCAATTAGAGCTGATGAAAGAGTTCAAAATGTCAATTTTACAGAAGAAACTATTAGTGTAGATTTAATGGATGGGCGCACAATTACTGTACCTCTAGCCTGGTATCCAAGGCTACTTAATGCTACTTCAGATCAACGTAAAAATTGGCAAATTTGTGGAGGCGGTTATGGAATCCATTGGGATGACATTGATGAAGATTTGAGTACAGAAGGAATGTTGCGCGGTGCGCCCGCTCCGTCCTCAAGAAATTCATTGGTTTCGTGAGTTAATGTCCTGGATATAGTAAGGAGAGTTTTTTAGTAGGGTGCGGCACTGCCCACCACAACCCTATTTATCTCCTCAACTCAAGAGCAATTAAATGATATAAACATGAAAATCTTTTTGCCTATTCTCTTTTCCTAGGGAAACACTAGATTTCAGCACTGATAGCGGGTTTGGACTATTATTTTAAGGATTGATATTAAATCTACATTATAGCTTAAATTGTCAGAGAGTCAATTTCTTGCTACTATCAAAGTAGTTTACAAAACTTTATAATAACCGTGACTGCTACTTTAATCCCAAATCTCAAACTCAATACTTGGACTTGGCAAGGCCACCAAATTCCCTATACAGTAATGGGAAGCGGAAAACCATTGCTGTTAATCCACGGCTTCGGCGCTTCTATTGGACACTGGCGCAAAAATATCCCTGTCCTCGCAGATAGAGGCTACAAAGTATTTGCCATGGACTTGTTGGGATTTGGTGGTGCGGCCAAACCAGCGGAAAACTATAGTTTAGAACTATGGCAAAAGCAAATTAAAGACTTCTGGGAAGCTCAGATCCAAGAACCTACCGTATTTATCGGTAACTCTATCGGTGGATTACTAACCTTAATGGTAATGAGCGATTATCCAGAAATTACTAGAGGTGGAGTACTAATTAATTGTGCTGGAGGACTCAATTTCCGTCCTAATGAGCTTAATTTACCCCTCAGATTGATGATGGGAGTTTTTACCAAGTTAGTTAGTTCCCCAATCACAGGGAAATTGATGTTCAATAATATTCGCAACAAAAAGCGTATCCGTAAAACTCTCTATCAAGTCTACCAAAACAGAGAAGCAGTGACGGAGGAATTGGTAGATATTTTGTACCAACCTTCCTGCGATCCTGGAGCGCAACAGGTTTTTGCTTCTGTACTCACAGCACCACCGGGACCGACTCCTAAGGAATTATTGCCAAAATTACAACACCCTTTATTTGTATTGTGGGGCGAAGAAGATCCTTGGACACCTATTACAGTGACTGGGATTTATCAAGAACTACCCAATGCTGAATTTCACCCTATTCCCAATGCGGGTCATTGTCCTCACGACGAAAAACCGAAGGTAGTTAATGAGTTAATTGTAAATTGGCTCAGTCAAGTTTAACTACAAGGCAATAAGATCACAAAAATACCTCGTTTAGCCCAAGGCTAAACGAGCTTCAATCATTTAGCCAACCATGACCAGAGAAACCCTCCTCACAACGTGTTTCTAGTTGATTAATTCTTTACACTCTGAGTTTTCTCTAGATTCTGCTGCATGATAAGAACTGCGCACCAAGGGACCGGAACGAACATGAGTAAATCCCATGGACTTGGCAATTTCCCCTAAGCGGTCAAATTCTTCTGGAGTCCAATATTTCCGCACTGGTAAATGTGCTAGGGAAGGACGCATATATTGTCCGAGAGTCAGGCGATCGCAATCCACACCCCGCAAATCTTCCATTGCTTGCAAAATCTCAGCTTCCGTTTCTCCATGTCCTAACATCAAGCCTGATTTGGTGGGAATAGAGGGATCTAATTCTTTGACCAGACCCAGTACTCTTAGAGAGCGATCATAATTAGCTCCCCGTCTAACTGGTCCTTGTAGGCGCTGCACTGTTTCGATATTATGGTTGTAACAAGCAGGTCTAGCTTTCACTATTGTAGCTACTCGTTCTTTTTGCTGCTTTGCTGCTTCCTTCCCACTCCAAAAATCCGGTGTTAAAACTTCAATGGCCACCAATGGGTTGACCTGACGAATTGCTCTCATTACTTTAACAAACCAACCAGCCCCGCCATCAGCCAGGTCGTCCCGCGCCACCGAAGTAAGTACCGTATAGCGCAAACCCAATAATCGAACTGCTTCCCCTATCTTTTGCGGTTCATCTGGGTCTAAAGTCATGGGTGCTAGACCTTTATCTACTTGACAAAAAGCGCAAGAACGGGTACAAATTGGACCCATTAGTAAGAAAGTAGCTGTCTTGTTCCCATAGCATTCCCCCCGATTGGGACAGCGTCCTTCTTCACAAATAGTATGAATGCCGCGTTTTTTGATAATGCGCTGGACAGTGGCTAGTTCGCTCGCTTTGCCAATTGGTCTTCTGAGCCAGGAGGGCAAAGCAATAATTTCCTCACGCCACTGGGCTTGAGGGGACTGGATTTTTTTCATCAAGGCTTGGCTTGTAGTTGTATCCGGACAATAATAGACTAGATAATGAAAAAATTAATTTCTGGGGAAGAATAAACTACCATTTCTAACGTAGCTCATTATAGCAACATTCTATTAAAATTAACTTAGCTGTTAGCCGCAGCTTGGTTTCTTTATAATTGCCTCTCTAAGGAGTAAGTCGTGCCAACAACTCACAAAATCCTGGTAATTGATGACAGTACTGTCATTAGGATGCGTGTAAAAGAAATGTTACCTTCAGGTAACTTTGATGTTTTAGAAGCTAAAGATGGTGTCCAAGGATTAAATTTGCTCCGCAGCGAAAATCCCAACTTAATCATGTTGGATTTCCTCCTACCTAAAATGAATGGCTGGGAAGTTTATCAAGAAATTCAAAAAGAACCCCGTTTGAAGGCAATTCCTTTGGTCTTAATGTCTGGACGGAAAGAAGAGGTGACAGACAAACTGCCAGAACCCTTTGAATATTTTGCTTTTGTCGAGAAACCCTTCGATAAAAAACAGCTCCATGGCGCAATTAGGGAGGCCATGACTAAGGCAAAGAAACGTCCGGAAGCTCCCCTCTCTACCTCTAGTAGCACTGAATCATCTGGGGAAATTCAGGAGCTAAATCAAAAAGTCGCTAAATTAGAGAGTGAACTTGAGAAATTAAAGAAACAAGTCACTCAGCTGGCCAAGTATATTCAACAAAAAGGTCTGTAAGCTTGAACTTACTCAGTATTAGCTAATAATAAAAATATAGGGTTTCTTGGTCATGAGGTACATTGATGATATCGGTCTGTCAGCACCCCGCGCCCTCTGCGGCGGGGCTTCGTGCCCTAAAGCCTAGGCTAGCTGACCAGTCTAAGTCTTAATCGACTACGTTTAGGGCAAGTGTTTAAGTTCCTACCTTG
>JH610739.1 GCA_000252485.1 Prochloron didemni P4-Papua_New_Guinea
GTAGGGGGGCCAAGCTCTAGAACCAGGAAATTAAACAGTTTTACGAGGGGTAAGACAGTGTTTTCTGGAAAGTACCGACTCTAAACTTTGACGAAGCTAACTTTACCCCTTTTAGGGAGATTAAAAATGTCAAATTTCGTTTTGATTTTAGACCCTAACAAACAACCGCTTACTCCAATTCATCCGGCTAAGGCAAGGTTGTTGCTAAATCAGGAAAAAGCTGCGGTTTTTCGTTGCTATCCTTTCACAATTATCCTGAAAGAAGTAGTAAAAGAAACACCAAAGCCAATCACCTTGAAAATTGACCCTGGCTCTAAAGTAACTGGACTGGCATTGGTTCAAGGAAATCAGGTCATCTGGGGCGCAGAATTAACCCACAGAGGGCAACAAATTAAGGATGCTCTGACTTCAAGACGACAATTAAGAAGGACCAGACGAGGACGTAAAACTCGCTATCGTCAACCTCGTTTTCTGAATCGAACCCGCCAGAAAGGTTGGTTAGCTCCAAGTCTTCAGCATCGTGTTGACTGCCCCTATTGATTCAATTGCAGTTGAATTGGTCAAATTTGATTTACAAAAACAAGAAAACCCTGAAATTAATGGACTTGAGTACCAACATGGTACACTTTTTGGTTGGGAGGTTCGAGAATATTTGTTAACCAAATTCAATCGAACTTGCCAATATTGCCGAGGGACAAATCAACCTTTAGAGGTTGATCATATTTATCCCAGAAGCAAAGGAGGGAGCGATAGAGTAAGTAATCTAACTATTAGTTGCCATTCTTGTAATCAGAAAAAGGGAAATCAAGATATTAAAGATTTTCTCTCTGGAAAATCTGACTTAGTTAACCGTATCTTGAAACAAGCTAAATCTCCATTGAAAGATGCTGCCAACCTCAATTCAACTCGTTGGAAACTGTTTAATTCTTTGAAAGAATTGGGTTTGACAGTAATAACAGGTAGCGGTGGATTAACTAAGTTTAATCGAAAGCGATTAAATGTTCCTAAAACCCATTGGCAAGATGCTAGTTGTGTTGGGCAAACTCCCGATAATTTTATTTTCAAAACCAATCAACCTCTGTTGATTAAAGCAACTGGGCATGGATGAGCCAAATGTGCCGAACTAATAAATTTGGGTTTCCAATTCGTTATGTTCCACGCGTTAAATTTGTCAAAGGATTTCAAACTGGAGAAATTGTCAAAGCGTTGGTAACTAAAGGGAAGAAGGTGGGGATTTATATAGGACGAGTTGCTATTCGTTCCACAGGAAGTTTCAATATTTCTACCTATAAAGGATTAGTTCAAGGCATTAGTCATAAATACTGCTCAATTATTCATAGAAAAGATGGTTACAATTATTCTTTTTAAATTGACGCTCAATTTATTCAGCTCCTCGAATTTCGGACGCTCCCCCCGGTTTCCATTCTCCCGTGAGGTTTAGATGAAAGTGTTTAGTATTGAGTGAGAGCAACCGTCAGGTTGCTGTATAACTATCAACTGTCAACTATCAACTGTCAACTGCTATAAATCATTCTCGAGTATTAGGTTGTGGCGCTGCTGATTTTTTACTACCTAATAAATACTTGCGGGGGATAAGTTTATGATTATCAGGAGTTTGGGAGCAGATCAGTAGCAGTACTCCCATGACCAGCAAAAAAGCGCAGATGGCGAAGATTTGTTGCCAGTTGATATGCAAGATCCCGTGAACGATAATTTCCCGCAGGACAGAAACAATTGAGACTTCTACTGCTACGGCGACGGAAATACTATGTTCTTGTAAGTAAACCGCAAGAAGTCTAAATAATTCTACTAAAATTAACAAAAAAAGGATATCTGAGGTTTGCTCTTGGAAATCTGATGGTTGACTTAAGGCAAGGAAAACCTCTGTCAAAATTCGTCCCATCTCTAAGAGTAAACCAATGCACAAGAAAACAATGAGAGTATCGCTGAAAAATTCTAGGTTAAGAATAATGCGGCGGCGGTTGAATAATCGATATAAGGAATTAAATTTGCTCTTTCTCTCAGACATTGCATTTCTAGTTTATATTATAGTTATCAAAAAATAGCGGGACGGTCACAGACCTGTATTTTAAGCAGGATTCAGTCGCGAACTCGATAAATAAATTTGTTGGGCGCTCCATTCTATGCTAGAATAGTTGAGGTTTGAGTTTTTCATGCAGCAAAAAATCAAACAATAGAGCAGTAAGACATTTGGTGGGATTGCTAAGAGATCCGCTTCACGGTAAGTCCAGCAGGCTGTTAGGGGTTAGCTCGTTGAGTCCCACGCAATAGCTTGACTATCAAGTTCAGAAGCCCAAACTAGATCGTGTTGGGGTTAGGGTGTGAGTATATCACATTAGGGAGTTGTAATTATGACTGCTCGTGCAGGATTTATTTTTAAAATATTTTTCTCATCAAGTATACTGGCTGTATTTATTAAGCAAGCCGAGGGGATACTGAAGATTGCGCCAACAAACACTAATGCTCTAATCCCTATTGTTATTCTACCAGCAATGGTTGGGTTAGCACTCTGGTGGCGATTTAAACTAAAATCTAATCAATAGTCAGGAGATGGACACTGGTGAATTTTGGCAAATGGATTGGTTTTGTCGCTTTAGTCATTTCCCTATATATTCTATGGCAAATTAGACAGCTTGTTTTGTTACTCTTTACAGCGGTTATCTTCGCTAATGCTCTCAATCTTCTGGTGAAACAGTATCTTCGGTGGGGAGACAAGTTATTGGTGCGCTTGGTTCGCCAAAACCAGACTATGAAGCGGGGTTATGCAGTTTTACTCTCAATTGCCAGTTTCTTTGTCCTTTTGTGGGTATTTTTTTCTCTGCTTGTGCCACCGTTTATCAGTCAATTCGGAGAATTAGCTCTGTTGGTTCCTCAAGGAATAGAACAGCTTATTAATTGGCTTGACGATCTCAAAGAGAGTATTTATCCTAGTTTGAACGATGCTTTTCCAGATTGGAATCAACAGCTAATTGCTCAGATTCAACCACTGCTTAACGAACTCTTAAACCAAGGCTGGAGCTTTTTATCCGGTGGTGTGGGGATAATTCTTAATCTGCTTTTATTGTTGGTTTTAACTCTAATGATCCTAGCAGATCCTCACCCTTATCGCCATGGATTTATCCGCTTATTTCCCTCTTTTTATCGCCGCAGAATAGAAGAGATTCTGGAACTTTGTGCGATCGCATTACAAGGATGGCTGATAGGTCTTGTATTTAATATTGCTGTGGTTAGCGCACTTAGTTTTATTGGCCTTTTAATTTTGGGCATTCCTCTGGCTCTCGCCCAAGCAATTTTAGCAGGTATTTTTGCTTTCATTCCTAATATCGGACCCGCTTTAAGCGTAGTTCCTCCAATGGCGATCGCTTTGCTGGAAGAACCTTGGAAAGTTTGGGCTGTTCTCTTAGTTTACATAGGTATTCAACAAGTTGAAGGCAATATTTTAACTCCCTTAGTCATGGCACAGCAAGTATCTCTTCTACCTGCCGTAACCTTACTTGCCCAAATATTTTTTGCTACTTTTTTCGGCTTTCTAGGACTATTTCTCGCTCTCCCTCTTACCGTTATCGGTCAGGTATGGATCGAGGAAGTTTTGATTAAAGATATATTAGATCAATGGAATAAAGCCAAACTATAACAGTTGACAGTTGATAGCTCCCGACCGTCGAATTCAAAATTCAAAATTCAAAATTCAAAATTAACAATTGATGAACATCTGGGCAAAAAATAGCAGAAACTAATCGTCCTTTAGATTAAGCGATCGCCCAACAGAAAAAGCGATCGCCCAACAGAAAAAGCGATCACCCAACAGAAAAAGCGATCGTCCTTTAGATTAAGCGATCGCCCAACAGAAAAAGCGATCGCCCTTCAGATAAACGATCACTTACTGTACCTCATGAGTCAGAGAAACGCTATAGATGTACCTAATCAGTTCAAGAAGGGTGTGGTCAAAAGTAGTTGTTTGGTGCTAAATATCTATTTATCAATCGTGGGGTAGCCCTCTGGGCTGCCTAGTTTTCAGAGTAAGCTAAGAATATAAAATTCAAATGTTTTTGACCCCACCCGTTCAAGAAACACTATATTCAAAATAAATTCAGAATAAATAATGCGAACAATAGCAGAAATTAATGATAAAATAAAAAATGGTTTGGTAAAAGTTTGGACGATAGAAGAATTAAAAGCAAAAGTGCAAGAAATCGGCATCTCTGAAGCATATAAGCAAGTGGATGTCATTTGTACTGGCACTTTCGAGCCCATGGAATCTTCCGGTGCAACTTTAAATTTGGGGCATACAGATCCGCCGATTAAAATTCGTCACTGTTGGCTGGACGGCGTTCCTGCTTATCCAGGTTTTGGCGCAGTGGATTTATATCTGGGGGCGACAATGATGAGAGAGACCGAAGAAGGTTCCCTTGACCAAAAAAATACCAGCAGTGAAAGAGGAGGCGCTCATGTAATTGAAGACCTGATCGCAGGTAAACCCATTCCTCTGCGGGCGATGGGACAAGTGACTGATTGCTATCCTCGAGCTTCTTTGGAAATCACTATCACCAAGGACACTATTAATCAGTTTTATTTATTCAATCCCCGTAATCTCTATCAAAATTTTATCGTTGGCGTTAATGGAGGCGATCGCCCCCTATTCACCTACCTTGGTCCCCTGCAACCTCGACTGGGCAATGCGGTCTACTCTAACCCCGGTGCAATTTCCCCTTTACTCAATGACCCAGATCTAGAATTAATTGGTATTGGCAGTCGTATTTTTCTTGGTGGTGGTATTGGTTATGTTGCTTGGGAAGGAACTCAGCATTTCCCCTTGCAAAAACGCTTACCTAACCGCACTCCTATTGGACCTGCAGCCACCCTAGCTTTAATTGGAGATGCCAAACAAATGGACTCCCATTGGGTGCGGGGCTGCTACTTTAAAAAATACGGTCCTTCTCTGATGTTAGGGGTAGGTATACCCCTACCAGTTCTGCGGGAAGATGTTATTTCTCGCTGTACAGTACTAGACAGAGATATAGTGGCTCCTGTGATGGATTTCTCCATTCCTCGCCGGGTTCGTCCCACTTTCGGTTTAGTCAGTTACAAACAACTGAAAAGCGGTGTCATTACTATTGAAGGAAAAAAGGTTCGGGTTGCTCCTCTGGCGAGTATTTTTCTCTCGCGTCAAGTGGCAATAGAATTAAAGCAATGGATTCTGGCTGGAAAATTTACCCTCACCGAACCAGTGGCTTCACTGCCTATGGATAGGTCTTTTGTCGCTCAAGATAGTTGGGGTTAGCAGCAGTTGAGAAATATTTATAGATTCTATGTATCTTTTTGTTAAAAAAACTTATAAAGATTGACAATAATCCAAAAATCTACTGAACAACAAGAAAACATTTGCTAATTTATAACCAGGAAACCCAACCAACGATATTAATTGTCAATGAACAATTATCCATGAGAATTAAAAATAATTAGGAATAATGGGAAAATCTAAAACTAAGTACAATCGAGGCTTATATATTGTCTTACTCCTGACGATTATTGCATTTATCGGATTTTCCGTGCTGCCTGTACTCAGCAACTCTGTGGGGCAAAGTCGGTCTTTAACCAAGACTGAACAAGTAGCAGCAACAGACCAGACTACTTCAGCTCGAGCAAAATTGGAAAGGTCGGCTAAAGGTTACCAAGTGGTCTTGCAGCGGGAACCAAATAATGAGACTGCTTTGCGAGGACTTTTAGATACACAACTTAGTCTAGGAAATATCCAGGAAACAATTGAGCCATTGCAAAAGTTAGCGGAGTTACATCCCGACGACTTAGAGTACAGAACGTTACTTGCCCTAACAAAAGAAAAAGTTGGCGATTTATTGGGTGCAGCTCAGGAATACCGTCTTATTTTGGCAGAAGATCCCAGGAACAACAATGCTTTGATCGGAATGGCTAATTTGCTTTTGCGCCAAGATCGTCCTGAAGCTTCAATTAAACTGGTAGAAGATGCTATTCAAAATGAAGCAAGAATAAATTCACCTGAGTCTCAAAATAAAATTGCTTCTCTTCAATTATTGCTCGGTCAGATATATAGCACACAAAAACGCTATCCAGAAGCGATCGCTGTTTATGATCAAGTTATTGATAGCAATCAAGAGGACTTTCGCCCCTTTTTAGCTAAGGCAACAATTTTGCGAGAGCAAGGGCAAGATAAGGAAGCAAAACTATTTTTCAGTACAGCTAAGGAACTTGCTCCTCCTGAATACCAAGACTACATCCAAAAAATGATAGTAGTTGACAGTTGATAGTGGATAGTTGATAGTTATACAGCTTGCGGTGCCCTTCGACTACGCGGCCACTGAGCGGAGTCGAAGTGCAGGGACCGCGGAGTCGAACTGCAACCTGCGGTTGCTCTCACTCAATAGACATCGTAAGAATTGATTCTGAAACCCTTGTATATCAAGGTTGCACCCCTAGTTTTTCCAGATGTCTAATAGTAAACACTTTCATAGGCTGGTATATAGATTTACCTCATGACTAAGAAACCCTATAGATGAACAATAATCTTTATTCAAGGGACTGAAGCTCTATCTAGATGAATGAAATCATTCTAATTTAGAACGAGCCAATTGTAGTTTCTCCTCAGCTTGAGTGAAGTTAGGATTAATTTTGATTGCTTTGGTATAATCTTCGACAGAGCCTTGTATATCTCCCATTTCAAAACGGGCATTGCCTCTATTGTAGTAGGCTTGGGCAAATTTCGGGTCTAGGGCGATCGCCCCCGTCCAGTCGCCAATGGCCGCTTGATACTTGCCCATTTCCGAACGTACAATGCCTCTATTGTAGTAAGCTTTCGTATGATTGGGATTCAAGTCTATTGCTTTATTATAGTCTGCCAAAGCTCCTTGATAATTTCCCAATTCCGACCTGGCTACGCCTCTGCTGTAGTATGCTTGGGCTATGTTTGGGTTCAGAGATATGGTTTTGCCCCAATCTTCTATTGCCCCTTGGTAATTACGCATTTGATAGCTAGCCACCCCTCGGTTGTAGTACGCTTGGATAAACTTAGGATTGTGCTTAATTGCCTTGCTATAATCCTCAATTGCTCCTTGCTTATCCCCCTTTTGATAGCGGCCTACCCCTCGATTGTAGTAGGATTGAGCCAAATTAGGATTATTTGCCTTTTCTGACTCTTGATCTTTGGCGACCCCCAATTTATCTTTTTTGGTTTTCTGCCCTTCCACCCGATCCAAACTTTCGAGATAACTGCGCAGTCCCCCACCGTATAGTAGGTGTTTTAGTGTAAGCTTGAATAATTTTTTCCCATTTACCAGTTGTGTTTCTAATTCACCTTGTTGAACCATCCGATTAATCAATGCTGTAGGCAAGAATCCTGCCATAATCGGACTGTATTCTGATTTAAATTCATCAAAGTCTTGCCCTTCCTTATCCTGTGGAAGTAGCACGCAAATAAATACTTTATTTTGCTCTACTTGCTTTGGGTTTAACAACCAACTAATTTTGTTGCCCTGGCCGTAGCTAGTTTTGACCCTGATGCCAATTTTTTGGTTATTGGTGAGGGTTAGCTCTACTTTGCCATCTCCATTAAGCATTGTGTCGTACTTAATGCGATAGTAAAACACTCCCAAGCATTCTTTGGTTACTTCCTCACCTAATTTCCCTTTCAGTTGGTTGCTAAAAACTTCGCGGGCTGTGGCTTTGGTATTTTTGTATTTATCTACCATCAGCCAAGAAAATTCTCGCAACTGTTTCAAAATATCAGGGGGGATGACTTTCAATTCACCGTGTTTGCCTCTGCCCCAACGCAGTAAGCTTTCCGGATTCGATTGAATCCTTTGAATAAAATCAGCTTGTTGTGATCGCAGTGAGGTTGTCCAGTCCATATTCAGCCTTATTAGGAGAGAATGGGGTCAGATTTAATCCTTAGTATAATAATCTATCACTCTTAGGTCGATTGTAGGTCTTGCTTGTCTATCTTTGTGCCCTGATATCTCAACTGACGGGGAAAATTAATCTTATATCTTCCGGAAATAGGTTTTTTGCCGCTGTAGTAAATCGTTCCGAAGGTGGATGAGGAAACTATCGGGGGTGGATTTTTAAGGGAGATGCCCTGTTCTTCATCAGGCATGCCCTTCCTCATTTATTAACACGAATTAAAGCCCCATTCCCTTAATGGCACGATATTTGACTCAATAACCGATATCAACTATAATACCTTTAAAATTGTAATTGGCTGCTTCTAACTCAACTACGTTACCAATTTTCATCTTCTGGTTGCCCAGAACTACTTCATTATCAACGATTTGCGCTTCACCTGCTATAATTACAATTATATCTTTAATCATAGCAACTTCTGGTCTTGGATCTGGCATTGCTTTGACTGTACCGTCTGGTTGCGGTACAGCAACAGTTCGAGGTAGTTCTTCCATACTTTGCAATGTTACTCCACCGTAAGGTTGATTGCGGATAATAATTTCTAGCTGTTTGCCCACCTGACTCTTTAGTGCTTCTGGTTCTTTTAAAACAAGTCCCCGCACTAAAACTTCTACCGTAACTGGTTTGGTAGTTTGGCTCAAACTATTGGATTGGCTAGTACCTGGGAAGACGAAAATACCCATAATGACGAATATAATTATCAGGGCAGCACCTAGATCCAAAATACTAATTTTGCCAAATAAACGTCCTCGAGAATCTATCATGATAATAATAATTGTATATAGCAGTTGATAGTTGATAGCTCCTGACGGAGAATTCAAAATTCAAAATTCAAAATTCAAGAATTGACGAATGTCTGGGCAAAAAATGCCCCCTACTATACTCGCCTTATCCCTCTTGGGTTTTAGCTTGTTGTCAATTTTCAGATTCGGTCGAGTGGACAGTTGATAGCTACTGAGGTGCGCGACCCGCCCCCAAATAAAAATGAGAAACTCCCCCAGGGGGCCTTGTCGTACAGAGCGAATAGATGCTAAGTGGTTAGACAAAATTAATTGTATATTTTCTGCCAAAGTTTTTGATAATTTTTTCCACCGCTTCTACTAAAGTAGAATAATTCTCATAAGCCTCACTATCTAGCCATTGATATTTGATAAAACGCCACAACATTTCTATAATATTTAAATGTGGAGAATAGGTTGGTAAAAAGAATATTTCTACACCTTTTTCCTTCCATTCGTTTTCTTTATCCCAAAAACTATTATTTTGATGTATTGAAGAGTTATCCATTATCAAAAATGTCTTGCAAGTTACTGTTTCACAAAATTTATCTATGCAAGCTATAACCACATCGCTATTTATACTACAACTAAAAGTATATGCGTCTAGTTCGTTGGATTTACTAAGAAATCCTAAAACATTTAATCTTTTACTTTGTTGACTTTTGATTTCTATTTTTTTATTTATCTCTTGCCAAGCATAAGGAACATAAGGAATTAAACAAAAGCCACTTTCATCCATGTATCTTATCTCTATTTCTCCTTTTTGTTCTTTTCTTTTTAATTCTTCTAATTCTTCTACTTTTCTTTTGGAAAAATCGGGAATGGGTTCACCTCCTACTTTCCTTTTTATTCTATACCATCCCATTTGAGCTGACTTTATTATTCTTTTTATTGTTTTTTTGCTAATTTTAATATTCCATTGCTTTTCAATTTTTTCTTTAACTTTATCTAGATTTTTCGGTGTATCTTTTACCCATTCTTTTATCTGTGAGCATTGTGCCAAATCAAAAGTTTTTTTTCGGCCACGACCTGGTTGATTATATAATCCAGCTAAACTTGATGATTCCCAAGAATTGAACCAATTATAAATTGTGTTCCTACTTACTTTAAATATCTTCATCAATTCTGATATTTTAGCTCCTTGATAGCTTAGTTTAATGCAATGCGCTCTTTGTCTCACTTGATAATATTTGCTCTTTTTATAAATTATGTCTAGCAATTTCAATGTATCCTTTGTTAAACCCTTGATGTATCTCATTTTTGTTCTTTTCTTGATAGCGGTCTCTGAGCAGCTCCCTGCAGGAGTGCTTATTTTATTTTCTCCTTGTTGGTATTATATTATATAATCAATCTAAAAAAGTTGTTTGATATTTATATCTTGCACAAAAAAAGTTTTCAATCCAAAAGCCATCGCCTTATTTGAAGGGCGATCCCGAAGGTATCCGCCCAGCGGTGCGGTCACGTATCCGCGAAGATCGCGTTATCTGAAGGG
>JH610740.1 GCA_000252485.1 Prochloron didemni P4-Papua_New_Guinea
TCCGCGGCGCGCGTTATCTGCGGCACGGTCACGTATCCGCGAAGAATGCGCGAATTAGAAAGTTCAACAAGTTTTAGTTCATTTCTACTCATGCTTTAAGCTCACTATAGCTTGATTAAAATGTCTAATTAATTTTGTCCAACCACTTAGCACAAAATTATATTATAATTAATGGCAACTAATTACATATTCCCCGACGCTGAACTACTACCCCCGATTGCGAAAGTGCTACCACTATTAGAAAGCTTATTTAACGGCATCAGCATTGGTTCAGTCCTGTTAATTGCTGCCCTAGGACTGGCGATTGTTTTTGGGCTGATGGGCGTGATTAATCTGGCCCACGGAGAATTAATGATGTTGGGGGCATACACGACTTTTGTGGTGCAAAATGGCTTCAAAATTTTAGGGGAACCCTGGTTCGATTTTTATATTTTGGCCGCAGTCCCCCTAGCTTTTATGGTTGCGGCTTTAACGGGATTAATCTTAGAAAGAGGCGTGATTCGCTATCTTTATGGGCGACCCCTGGAAACCCTCTTGGCAACCTGGGGAGTCAGCTTGATTTTGCGACAGTTTGTCCGCAGTGTTAATTGGGTTTTGGCGATCACCATTGTTGGGTTTTGCTTACTCTTTTTCGGGGCGATACGGATTCTCAGCCGCCGCCTAGATTGGGAGAGAATTCGCCAATGGGCGATCGCGCTTTTGCTACCACTCTCTTTCGGAATTGCCGTTTTGGCCGGATTACTCCTGGGAAAAACCGCGCCCCAACTCTTGACAAAACCTTGGTTTAGTGCTAGAAATGTTGACGTTACTGCCCCTGAGTGGCTCAGAGGTGGGTTTCCTATCGGCAATTTCCAACTCCCCTACAGCCGCATTTTTATTATTGTTTTAACGATTATTTGTTTAGTGGGGACTTATTGGTTTTTGAACCGTTCTAACTGGGGATTGCGGATTCGTTCTGTTAACCAAAACCGTCCCATGAGTGCCTGTTTAGGAATTCCCACGGCTAAGGTAGATGCTCTTACTTTTGCCATTGGTTCTGGGTTGGCTGGCATTGCTGGGTGTGCGATCGCTTTACTTGGTTCTGTGGGTCCCAATACAGGTCAGAATTACATTGTTGATACTTTCATGGTAGTGGTTGTGGGTGGGGTTGGTAACCTACTAGGCACTGTTTTGGCTGCTTTAGCCATTGGTATTCTCAATTACCTTATTGGTTCTGGAACCATGGCACTATTGCTTATGCCAATAGAAACTCTGAAACCTTTGGCTGATTTCTTTACTTTCTTTGCTACCACCAGTATGGCCAAGGTGATGATTTTTGCTCTGATTATTGCTTTTTTACAGGTTAAACCTTCAGGGATTTTTCCCCAGAAAGGAAGGAATGCTGAATTATGAGTTGTGAATTGTAAATTGTAGATGGAAAGATGACAGTTGCACCAAAAAGTCTCAAAAGAAATAAGCAGCGAAAGCTAATAATAGAAGGGGTGATTATACTTGCAATTGCCCTATTTTTGGCTTTGGTAATGCCTGCTATTCTGCCAGAGTTTCGACTCAAATTGTTAGGAAGATTTTTAGCATTATCAATTGTCGCCCTGGGCATTGACCTAATCTGGGGCTATACTGGACTCCTTAGCTTAGGACACGGCATCTTTTTTGCCCTCGGTGGCTACGGGTTAGCCATGCACCTGAAATTGCAACTTCCACCAGGAGAAATACCGGATTTTTTCAGCCTTTATGGAGTCTCGGAACTGCCCTGGTTTTGGAAACCTTTTTACTCTTTTCCTTTTACTCTTATTGCTATTATCTTAATTCCCAGTATTGTAGCAGGATTACTGGGTTATTTGGTTTTTCGCAACCGCATTAAAGGAGTTTATTTTTCAATTTTAACTCAGGCAGCTTTATTAGTTTTTTTCAATTTCTTCAATGGTCAGCAAAAGCTAATTAACGGTACAAATGGGTTAAAGACTAGTACAGAAACATTTTTGGGAATGCTGGCAGGTTCAGATGAAGCGCAGTTGGTATTCTATGAATTTACAGTCTTGTTTCTAGTTGTTGCTTATCTATTGTGTCGCTGGCTGACTAGTGGGCGTTTTGGACGCTTATTAATTGCTATCCGGGATGATGAGAACCGAGTGCGTTTTTCTGGCTACAACCCCACTGGATTTAAGGTATTAGTATTTGCCGTTTCTGGAGGAATAGCTGGAGTTGCCGGGGCGCTTTATACGGTTCAAACTGGAATTATTACCCCTAGTTTTATGGATGTGGCTTTCTCAATTGAGATGGTAATTTGGGTCGCTGTAGGGGGAAGAGCAACTTTAGTAGGAGCAATTATAGGAACTTTGTTGGTAAGGTTTGGAAGAACTTTTTTAAGCGAACAATTTCCTGGTGTTTGGCTATTCTTTCAAGGGGCGCTATTTTTGATTGTTGTCACCGCTCTTCCTAAGGGGATTGTGGGGTGGATGGGCGAGTGGGGAATTGATAAATTTCCCTCCCTGTTAGGATTGCGCAAGCGAGTAATTACTTATCAGAGTTTAGAAGAAGATCCAGAAGTGCAAAAAGAACAGGAAGAGATTGGTTAGCAGGAGATTGCAGATTGTAAATTAACTCACTAATAAATAACAAATGACAAATAAAAAAATCCTAGAAATTGAGAATCTAACAGTTAATTTTGATGGTTTTAAGGCCCTCAACCAGTTGAATTTTACTATGGATGCTGGAGAATTGCGGGTAATAATTGGTCCTAATGGTGCGGGAAAGACAACTTTTCTAGATGTGATTACCGGAAAAACCCAGCCTACGGAAGGACGAGTGTTGTTTGAAGGGCGCAATTTGCAACGCATGGCAGAATACAAAATTGCTCGTCTCGGAATTAGTCGCAAGTTTCAAACTCCCCGAGTTTATCTAAACCTAACGGTCAGGGAAAATTTAGATTTAGCCTGCAATCGAAATAAGAATGTTTTTTCTACTCTGTTGAGTCGTTCTTCTTCTCTTGAACGTCGCAATGTAGTAAGTATGTTAGAAACTATTGGTTTAGAAGCCAAGGCTAATTTACAGTCTGCATTACTTTCTCATGGAGAAAAACAACGGTTAGAAATAGGAATGTTAGTAGCCCAGTCTCCCGATTTATTGTTAGTAGATGAACCAGTGGCCGGTTTGACAGATGAAGAGACGGAAAATGTTGGGGCGTTATTATTGGCTTTAGCAGAAAGTCATTCCATTATTGTTATTGAACACGACATGGAGTTTGTTCGGCAAATTGCCCGTCAAGTAACAGTATTGCATCAGGGTTCGGTACTCTGTGAAGGCACCATGGAGCAGGTACAGAATGACCCTCGTGTCATCGAAGTTTATCTAGGAGAAAAGCCATCGATTACTTCCCATCAATAGCAGTTGACAGTTGATAGTGGACAGTTGATAGTGGACAGTTGATAGTTGATAGTTGATAGTGGACAGTTGATAGTTATAAGCAATTGTAGGTTGGGTTGAGCGCGAGCGAAACCCAACATCAATTTTGTGGCTTGTTGGGCGTTGCCCTGCCCTTCGGCTACCCTTCGACTTCGCGGCCAGTGCCCTTCGGCTACCCTTCGACTTCGCTCAGGGCAAGCGCTCAGGGACCGCGGAGTCGAACTGCAGGGCGAGCGCTCAGGGACCGCGTAGTCGAAGGGTTTCGTGACCTCAACCCAACCTACGATACTATGATACTGGCCTATGGGCGTGTTTAGTATTGAGTGAGAGCAACCAACTAAGCGCAGTATTACAGAGAATTGGTATCAGCCCAGAAACCGGGTTTCTCCTATTATTTTAAGGATTAATGTAGAAACTTTGGGATATTCCCGGTTTCTCAACCCACGGGATAATCTCAATCTATACTACCATGGGATAAACTATTTGTAGCAATCATTTTTGTATTTCATATAAACACTAAAAGGTCCAGTATATATAGCATTTCTCGTACTTGTGAAGTACAGAGAAATAGGTGCAGAAGCAGTCCGCAGGTTTATAGGTGTACCTCATTCGGAGGAGAAACGCTATAAATTGTAAATTGTAAATTGTTAACTGTTGATTGATAATGCTACAAGTATCTAATCTTAATGTATATTACGGCGAGAGTCACATTCTCCGCAACATCGATTTAAGCGTACTTCCAGGACAGATGGTTTGTCTGATTGGACGCAATGGCGTAGGGAAAACTACCCTACTCAAAACAATCATGGGGTTGCTTAAACCTCGCACGGGAACAATTACTTTTGCCGATCAATCTCTTATCGAAATATCAACAGATAAACGAGCCAGACTAGGTATTGGTTACGTTCCTCAGGGAAGAGAGATTATCCCTCGGATGACAGTAAAGGAAAACTTGTTGCTGGGTTTGGAAGCACGTCCAGGTGGTAGAACCGGGAAAGAGGAAATTCCAGCCGAAATTTTGACTCTGTTTCCAGTATTAAAAACGATGTTTTCTCGGATGGGAGGAGATTTGAGTGGGGGACAACAGCAACAACTGGCCATCGCCCGCGCCCTAATGGGTAAACCCCAGTTACTTCTCCTCGACGAACCCACCGAAGGTATTCAACCTTCGATTATTCTAGAAATTGAAGCTGCTGTTCGCCGTATTATTGAATCTACAGGGATTTCGGTGCTGTTAGTGGAACAAAATCTCCATTTTGTCCGCCAAGCTGATAAATACTACGCGATGCAAAAGGGTGCTCTTGTGGCCTCTGGTTCTACCAGTCAACTTTCTCAAGAGGTCATTCAGCGGTTTCTAGCGGTTTGATTAGGGATTTGGTGAAAGCAATAATTCTGAATGGGTTAGGATTTATTTCGCAACCATTATATTTATTGGAAAAGTTTTTCAAAAATAAAGCAATCAGTCATTTATTAGGAGAGGATATTAATCCCGGTCACCCATTTGTATAATTTAGAAGAAAGTCTATTTTAGATCAAATACGAAAATGTTTGCTACAAATAGGTTCTATCCCCCTAAATCCCCCTTAATAAGGGGGACTTTGCTCCCCCCTTATTAAGCTATGCGTTATAAGAAACTTTCTTAACAAAAGCTGTAATCCTTGTTGTAAAAGCAACACAGCCTGTTCTTAAACCATGACGACTTGACAAAAAGACAAAACTATGCATTTGGAAAAATCCCACTATGTTGTAGGCGATCTCGCAGAGATCCGCTTCGCGGTGCGCTACCAAAAATGGCCATTTCAGCCCTATATACACAAAATGCGCTTTTGTCAAGTTTTTTGTAAAGAAAGATGTTTATAAAGGATAGCTTAATAAGGGGGACTTTGCTCCCCCCTTATTAAGGGGGGCTGGGGGGGATAGAGCGCTTAGGGACTAATAATATGATTTTCCGTACTGCTACAGATACAATAGCAATTGTAGGTTGGGTCTCCCGATAGCGAAACCCTTCGGCTACGATCAGGGCAACGCCCAACAGCACCAAGTTGTGTTGGGTTTCGTTACCTCAACCCAACCTACGAAAAACTACTGAGGCAGAACCTTTACAACCTCGCTAACTATCACATGAGACAGCATTTCTTTAAGACGAAGGAAGTGTTGGGCAAAACTTCAACTTTACCACTCGGGCTATGGCGATCAGGGCTTGCCGTTTAGCCCTGTAACACTAGATCCGTTACGAACTCACGATTTTTTACAATTTGTGTGAACGGTTGCTTTTGGCTCAATCCCCTGTTAAGCTTGATTGTTTGTTGGAATTATAGATTTTATTGGGAGATGGCAACGTGGCGCGTCAGTATCCTTCGCCAAATTGGCAACCTTTAGCAGGGGGCATTATAGCAGCATTAGTCCTTCTGATCGGCCTTAATTCTTTTGTGATTATCAACCCCGGACAGGCAGGGGTACTCAGTATCTTGGGAAAAGCGGTGGATGGAGCTTTACTTGAAGGTCTCCATATTAAAGCACCGTTAATTTCTGCGGTAGATATTTATGATGTCAAGGTGCAGAAGTTTGAAGTACCAGCTCAGAGTTCTACCAAAGACCTCCAAGATTTATCAGCCCGCTTCGCTATTAACTTCCGCATCGATCCCACAGAAGTAGTGGAGGTGAGAAGAAAACAAGGCACTCTGGAAAATATTGTCTCCAAAATTATTGCTCCCCAAACTCAAGAATCTTTCAAAATTGCTGCTGCCAAGCGTACTGTGGAAGAGTCTATTACTCAAAGAAGCGAACTTAAGCAAGATTTTGATACTGCATTAAGTGCCAGACTAGATAAATACGGGATTATTGTACTTGATACTAGTGTTGTGGACTTAAATTTTTCTCCTGAGTTTTCCAAGGCAGTTGAGGAGAAACAAATTGCAGAACAGCGAGCTCAAAGAGCTGTTTATGTGGCTCAAGAAGCGGAGCAACAGGCGGAAGCAGAGATTAACCGGGCTAAGGGGAAGGCAGAGGCTCAAAGACTGCTAGCGGAAACTTTGAAAGCACAGGGTGGGGAACTGGTACTGCAAAAAGAGGCGATCGAAGCTTGGAGACAAGGTGGATCCCAAATGCCTAAAGTTTTGGTTATGTCTGGAGACTCTAATTCTAACGTTCCTTTCATTTTTAACCTGGATCAAGTACCAGAATAATGAGTTTGTTGTTTGTTGTTTGTTGTTGGTTATTTGTTGTTGGTTTTTGGTTTTTGGTTGTTCGACTTGTAGTTTAAATATGTAGGGTGGGCATGGCCCACCTTTTCATTATTAATTGATAAGGGTTTGAGAACTTTTTCTGGAGATGTCTAGTGAACAATGAACAATTAACAATGAACAATGAACAATTAACAATTAACAATTAACAATTAACAATTAACAATTAAGAGGTTGATAAGAAAAATGCCCATGCACGCTTTATATAAAGGTGATCCAGCTGATGAAGTACTTTTGTATAAATAATGGAGCATGTAAAGACACCAGGGCGAAGCGCTATAATCACAGCAATCGCTCGGTGCGAAAACCCTGGGGAAGTTTCTCATTTTTATTTGGGGCAGTTCGACGACCCGGTCCCTGCCCTTCGACGACCCTCTGGGGCCGCGTAGCCGAAGGGCACGGCAAGGCTTGTCCCGCTCCTTCCTTCAGGAGCTATCAACTGTAAACTGCTATAGCCATAAACCAAAATAGGAATATTAACGATGAAAACTGATAGCATCTGGTACAACATGTTTCTCAAATTTCCAGATATTTTCTTTGAACTAATCGGCGAACCAACAACGGGCAGCAATAGCTATAGATTTGATTCCGTGGAAGTGAAAGAACTGTCTTTTCGTATAGACGGGGTGTTCTTACCTAAATCTAAAAACCCAGAACTGCCCATTCACTTTGTGGAAGTACAATTTCAAAAAGATGAGAACTTATACTCTCGTTTGTTTACCGAGATTTTCATCTACTTGCGCCAACATAAGCCGGATCATGATTGGCTGGTTACCGTAGTGTATCCAAGTCGCAGTATAGAAGCTGTTTCCCCTGGATGGTATCGGGAGTTTTTCAATAGCGGTAGGCTACAGCGCATTTATCTAGACGAACTAGAGCCGGATAAAAGTCCAACTGTAGGTCAAGGAATGGTGAAATTAATTGTCACGCCTCCCAATGAGGCGGTTTCCTTAGCAAAGGGATTGTTCCAACAGACAAAACAAGATATTGCCAGTCCAAAGCTACAAAAGGATTTGATAGAATTATTAGAGACCATAATGGTTTATAAATTGCCCAACAAAGGAAGGGAGGAAATTGAAGCGATGTTTGGATTGAGCGAACTTAAGCAAACGAAGGTTTATCAAGAAGCAAAAATGGAAGGAATAATAGAAGGAGAAATTAAAGGAAGAACGGAAGGAGAAATTAAAGGAAGAACGGAAGGAAGAATTGAAGGAAGAACGGAAGGAGAAATTAACGCAAAAATGGAAGCAGTTCCTGGATTGCTGAAGTTGGGATTAACTGTGGAGCAAATCGCAACTGCTCTTAAGCTTAGTGTTGAGGAAATCCAACAAGTTGTTTCCTCAAATAATTAGTTATTAGCTGATTAAGTAAATATCTGGAAAAACTAGGGGTGTAATTTTTCTTACCATATCTAATGAAAACAAGCAACTAGTTGCTGTATAACTGTCAACTGTGAACTATCAACTGTCAACTGTCAACTGTCAACTATCAACTGCTATAAGATGATTGTTATTCCTGATTTTGTTCCAGAAGTAGCTCAGAAACTGACTGAATCTACCTCTATTTCTTTAGTACAAAAAATTGAGCGACAGGAAATAACTACTTGTTTGAGTTCGGAGGCGCACCGGGAAGGGGATTTCTTGGAGATCTCTTCTGCTTATGTGAGACAAGGAAATAAGGGAAAGCCAATTCTGTTACTCCACGGTTTTGACAGTTCCCTGTTAGAATTTCGTCGTCTTTTCCCTTTATTAGCTGAGGAAAATGAAACTTGGGCGGTAGATTTATTGGGATTCGGTTTTACCCATCGCCCTTCTAAGATATCTTTTGACCCTGTTGCCATTAAGACTCATCTCTATTATTTTTGGAAATCTCTTATCGGTCAACCGGTAATTTTAGTTGGCGCTTCTATGGGGGGTGCAGCAGCAATTGATTTTACTCTCACTTACCCGGAAGTGGTGGAGAAATTAGTTTTAATTGACAGTGCGGGTTTAACTCAACCCCCAGGAATTGGAAAGTTGATGTTTCCTCCTTTAGATCGCCTTGCTACTGCGTTTCTGAAGAATTCTCAAGTACGTCACAATATTAGTCGAGCTGCCTATTATAATAAGAGTCTCGCTAACGAGGATGCTCTCCTTTGTGCTTCTTTACATCTTTATTTACCAGGTTGGGAAAGAGCTTTGATTAGTTTTGCTAAAAGTGGTGGTTACGGTTCTTTTGCAGATCGCCTGGAGACAATAGATTGCCCCACTTTAATTTTGTGGGGAGCCAATGATGGGATTTTGGGAACTAAGGATGGAGAGAAGTTTCAGAGGGCGATCGCCCATAGCCAACTCTTTTGGATTGATAATTCCGGTCACGTTCCCCATCTGGAACAGCCAGAAATAACAGCCCAACATATTCTAAAAGTCCCCCTTTGATAAGGGGGATTTAGGGGGATAGCCACTGGGATCTAAGAACCATTAGGGAAAATCTAAAGATTTTGTTAAAATTAAAAGGACCTAACCTCTTAGAGGAGAACCAGTAGCTATGAGCCAATCCCAGAAACCCGTTGTCATTTCTCCATCCATTCTCTCAGCGGACTTTAGCCGTTTGGGGGAAGAAATCCAAGCTGTCGATGCTGCTGGTGCTGATTGGATTCACGTAGACGTGATGGACGGTCGCTTCGTCCCCAATATCACTATTGGTCCCCTGATTGTCAATGCCATTCGTCCTTATACCAAAAAGCCTCTGGATGTCCACTTAATGATTGTGGAACCGGAAAAATACGTTGCTGACTTTGCTAAGGCTGGAGCAGATATTATTTCCGTTCACGCGGAACACAATGCTTCTCCTCACCTTCATCGCACTCTCGGTCAAATTCGGGAATTGGGCAAACAAGCAGGAGTTGTTCTCAATCCTTCTACTCCCTTACAATTAATTGAGTACGTGTTGGAACTGTGCGACTTGATTTTAATCATGAGCGTCAACCCTGGTTTTGGCGGTCAAAGCTTTATTCCCGAGGTAGTAGAGAAAATTAGCAAGCTGCGTCAAACGTGCGAGGCGCGGGGATTAGACCCTTGGATTGAAGTTGATGGGGGTCTGAAACCTTCCAATACTTGGCAAGTATTGGAAGCTGGTGCAAATGCGATTGTTGCTGGTTCTGCCGTGTTTAAGGCTCCTAGTTATAGGGAAGCAATTGAAGGTATCCGCAACAGCAAGCGTCCCGTTCCCGAGCTAGTTGCAGTATAGCACTATGCCCCCAGATTAGGATATTAATATCAAATACGAAAACGTTTGCTATGGGGACTATCCCCCTAAATCCCCCTTATCAAAGGGGGACTTTTAAGAACAAACAACCAACAACTAACAACTAATATGAAATACAAAAATTTTTGCTACAAATAGTTTATTGCATCGTAGTATAGATTGAGGTTATTCCATAGGTTGAGAAACCGGGTTTCTGTCCAAAATTTTAGCATTAATCCTTAAAATAATAGAAGAAACCCGGTTTCTTGGCTGACTAATCCACATTTTTAGCGTGCCACTGGACTACAATTGTTTATAACACTATTGTATCTGTAGCAAACATTTTTAGATTTGACTATCAATTATTTGGAACGCATAAGCAGGCCAAAAGCAGTATCAATAGTCTCCTGACTCTTAGGCAGCCCAGACTTGCCCTGCCCTTCGGCTACGCTCAGGGACCGCGTAGTCGAAGGGGGGCTACCCCACGTTGATAAATACATATTCAGCCGAAAACAACTACTTTTGACCACACCCACAACCAACAACAAATAACAAACAACTAACAACTAACAACAAATTTTCTAATAAAGTATTTAATAATTTGAGCTGATAATGACTTTGAGATGAATTGGATATTTCTGGAGTAGCGGAGAAAGTAATGGCTGGCATAGCAATTTCTTGGTATTGTCTGACAGCCATGGAAGCGCTCTTACTAAAACGGGTGAGATAATCTGTTGCCAAATCTCGGTAATTGGGTTTATTATTAGTAGTAGAAGATTGGAAATCTTTTGGTTTGGCTGTAGCTTTATGAAGGATATAACTGGCTACTTTGGCTGCCATAAGGACTGGATCGACTTTTACACTACTAGACTGTTTAGTATTATTTCTTTCGGAAGCAGAACTGGAAGAATCAGAAGAAGAACTAGTGGAAGAAGGTATTTCTGGAACTGGGGGAAAAGGAATAGATAAACCACCGGGATGCTCTTGCTGAAAAAACTCGCAGCCTCGACTAACCCATTTACTAATTTCTTGTTCATATTCTAACACTTTTGGTTGCAATTTTTCCTTGTGCCATTGAGGAAATTTATCTTCTTCTAAAGCAAGAGTTAGTTCTTGTCCGTAGTTAATCAGTAATTGAGGAAGATCTAGCCAAGCTTGTAATTGATTAATACTCTGGTCAAAACCTTCTTGAATTAGTTTCTCTGCTTTTTGATTAATCTCAATTTTTTCTTTTAGTTTATCTTCTTGTGCTGCAATTTCTGCGGCTATTTCCTTGGCTTTATTCTCTCCCGCTGTTTGGACTTGGAGGGCAATTGCCTTCAAACGAGGTAATCTAACAGCTAGTTTTTCTTTACCCTCAGAACTATAAAAAGCATCAGAAACAATAGTTTGTAGTGCAGAGGCAAATTCTGTCAGTCCTGTAGTTTGGGCTGCGGCACTATTACCTTTCAGTCTCGCTCTCAAAGCAGGTAAGGCATCAACTCGATATAAATTACTGATACCGGAGGGTAAAGTGGCCCGGAAACTGGTGGCGATGAAACGTAGCCGCTGTTGCACTTCTTTTTGCTCTTCCGGTTCCAATAAATTGAGGAAATTAACTACAAAAATAACCGTGTTGATATCTCGGTCTAACAACCAGTGTTTCAGGTTGTCTCGCTCTCCTAAAGTCATTAACTTGCGAGCGTCTAATACTTGGATAATTAAATCTGCAGTTAGAAGGCGATCGCGCACTAATTTATCTTGAGCTTCTCTATCGTTAGTTCCCGGTAAATCCAGGAATTCTACTCCCGTTTTCAAGAAAGGATGGGGGGAGTATACTGTTACTGAGGCAACGTCGGAACCCATGCACCGTTGGTCATCTAAAATAGCATAGCGTTTCAATAGGTTGGTTCCTTCTTCCTGGATAATGCTGCCATCTGTGAGAGTAATGGAACTGGAAAGTGTTGCTCCATAGCAAACAGAAATGGCCGCACCAGTGGTAGGAATTAAATCTATGGGGAGAGTGCGCTGTCCCAATAAAGCATTGAGGAGGGTGGATTTGCCGTAGTTGAAAGGAGCAAATACGGCGATGCGAAAATTGGGATTTTCTAGATAATCGCCAAGAGCCAGAACATCTTTTTTGAGCTGGTCTTCTGGCTCCAATTCTAGCATGCCTAATACTGATTTGAGGTTGGTTATTAGTTGTTGGTTGCCTGCACTGAGCGTAGCCGAAGTGTTGGTTGTTGGTTGTTTGTTGTTGGTTCGTTGTTGTTGGTTCGTTGTTGTTTGTTGTTTGTTCATTGTTTTAAATTCACCTCTTTCCCCTCTCTGCGCCTCTGCGCCTCTGCCCCTCTAAATAATATAAATTATAATCTAAAATTTATATTATAATTATAGCAGAGCGGTAGGGTGCTTTGGCGAATGTACCGGATTATATTGATTAACCGCAGATGAACGCAGATAAACACAGATGGATTAAGATGATTGATGGGTTGGATGATTAATGGATTGGATGATTTATTAGATGAATATCAATCAGATTACTGAACGGATTCTTGGTTGCTCTTTTACTGTTAGTAATACTTTGGGCTCTGGGTTTTTGGAGAAGGTTTATGAAAATGCTCTCGCTCATGAGTTGAAAAAAGCAGGACTTAAAGTAGAACAACAATTTAAAATCGAAGTGTGGTATGATGGAATTGTAGTTGGTAATTTTATTGCTGACTTGTTGGTTGAGAAGGAGGTACTGGTAGAACTTAAAGCTATCAATAATTTAGAACCCCAAAATATAGCTCAATGTCTCAATTATCTAAAAGCTACTCAATTATCTATCTGTTTGCTTCTCAATTTTGGCACCACCAGAATCCAATATAAAAGAATTGTCAACACTAAATAATCATCTGTATTCATCGTGGCACAGGCATCTTGCCTGTGAGTTCATCTGTGTTTATCTGCGGTTCAAACAAATCGCGCTTTGGTCAAGTTTTTTGTTAAGAAATATGCTATTTTGCATTCTTGGCTGGAATCTAATAAAGGGAGAGCAAGAAAGTCCCCCTTATCAAGGGGGATTTAGGGGGATCCCATAGCTAATTAAAATTTACACACTGATTGTGGTTTCACTGGACAAGTAGAATTTTCCAGATTAGGATTGCCAGAAACTGAAAGCTCCTTGAGATTGTTCAAAGATGAGAGCAAGCTAAGATCTTGAATTTGATTGTTGAACAAATAAAGACTGTACAAATTTCTCAGATTAGCTAAGGGTCGAACGTTGCTTATTTGATTGTCAAATAAGTAAAGCATGGTGAGCTTTCTCAGATTAGCTAAGGGTCGAATGTCGGTTATTTGATTATTGGAGAGATATAATTCCAGGATGTTGCGGAGATTGGACAGGGGTTTTAGATCGGTTATTTGATTGGAGGAAACAGAGAGAGTTCTTAAATTAGTCAAAGAAGATAAGGGGCTGAGATTGGTTATTTGATTTTTTCCCAAGAACAGCCATTTGAGATTTCTCAGCTTAGAGAAATGGGAAACATCGGTTATTTGATTGCCTGCAAGAGAAAGAAGGGTCAATCTTCTTAAAGAAGATAAAGGTTTGGGGTCGGTTATTTGATTATCTTCTAAAGCCAGAAGGGTTAGTTTTCTCAAGGAGACTAAGGAAGAAATATCCTGGATTTGATTGTTTTCTAGACGCAACCAAGTTAGATTAGTGAGAGAAGCGATAGGACTGATATCTTTGATATCTTTGGAGTTGAGGGAAAGACGGGTTAAAGAAGAGAGTTTTTGGTGAGCTAGATTACATTCAGTAGTCTCGGCTCGGGTTAACAATACTTCAACCGTATATTTGGCATCTTCGGATAAGTTTTCTTGGTTCAAACACCAATCTCGAAAGGACTGGTAGGGGGCTGCACTGGCGGGACTAGTAAGGGAAAGGGTAGTGAATGCCAAGAAGAGGGTTAGGGCTTTCCTTTGAAAGTACTGCTTCAGCATGATTCTGAGCGAAAATTAATTACAATCTATTATTTTTCTATTTCAGCATGATTCTGAGCGAAAATTAATTACAATCTATTATTTTTCTATCACACACTCTTTTATAACTGTATACTTGTCGAGTCATTTAGTTGTTGAATCAGTGGTTTAAAGTTATTGCCGATCGCTTTCAGCCGCCGCTAGGGGATCGAGATGGAGAAATTGTAAAAATTCCGCAAAGCTTGTTAATAATTTGCAATAATAGTTAAAATACTTATAAACAATAAGCAGCCCCTGAATTATCGGCAAATGCACTCAATTGAAAACAACAAGACTATACTTTTAGTAGAAGATAATCTGGCTCAGATCCGTTTGGTGCAAGAAATTCTGAAAGGGACTGAGATGTTGCGGAATCTAGCAGTAGTCAGGAACGGAATTGATGCCATGACCTATTTGCGCAATGAAGGGGAATATACAAGAGCTTCTCGTCCGGCGATCGTGCTGCTAGATTTAAATATGCCCAAAAAAGATGGTAGAGAATTACTGGCGGAAATCAAAATAGACCCTAATTTGAAAAGTATTCCCGTTTTGGTGCTGACCACTTCTAATAAACAAGATGACGTGCGCTGGTGTTACGACTCCCATGCTAATTGCTATATTAGAAAATCCGGTAATCTAGAATCTTTATTTAATTGCTTTCAGAAAATTGAGCGATTTTGGTTCGATACTGCTACTTTACCACCTTTTCCTAAGCAGATGAAGGCTAATCAACAAAGAATTGAAAAACTGGAATCGGAAAATAATCTGTTACAACAGGAAAATTATCAGTTAAAAGAGGAAATCCAAGATGTTAAAAATCAATTGCAGCAAGTTGAGCATAAGTTGGATTTGATTTTGGATATGTTACAGAATAAGTTGTGATTGGTTGTTGGTTGTTTGTTGTTTGAACCACAGATGAACACAGATGAACGCGGATGATTAATACGGATATTTTTGTTTGATTAGATTGTAGGGTGGGCATTGCCCACCACTATTATAGCGCTACGCGCAATTCAAAATTCAAAATTCAAAATTCAAAAAGATGGCTATGACTAGGTTTCAGGCTTTATTAATGACAATACCTAAATGCGTAGTGCTATATTGTTAGCTGATAGGGCTGCCGTTTTCTAGAGTTTGGTTGGGTTGTAATAAAATTGTACCACAAGTTGGAGAAATTGCAGCCAGTACTAAGACTTCTGATTTCACTCCCGCTACTCTGTTTATTGTTCATTGTTCATTGTTCATTGTTTATTGTTCATTGTTTATTGCTTCTATTTTAGAACAAAGCTCTCTCATGTCAGTTTCTAGTTGCTGCAATCGGGCTAGTTCTGCATCTCGATTAATCTTGCTGGTTTCTTTTTGCTGCACTAAATTCTCTAATTCTGCTTTCCTTCCTTTAAGATCATCTCTCACACGTTGGGTTACTTCTTGTTCGTAAGCCTTAAAAGAAGAGGCGATCGCCTCGTAAATAATCGGTCTTTGTTCTTGAGCAACTTGAGGTAAATGCTTACCCAATTCTTTCTTAGCAGTTTGCAGCAGTTCTTGGCGGGCTTTTTCCATTTGCCAAGTCCCTACGCCAAAACCGAGAAATACTAGGGTTAACGGCCCTGCTAAAGCCCCGAACAGAGCGGTGGTGAATGCGCCAATACCCAGCACTAACATCATATTTACCACCATGTCTTTCACATCGAAACCAGTGCCTTGGAGAATGCCCTCCGACAAGTTACCAGTTCCGGTAGAAATGAGTCCCGTGGCCCAATTAGCCCAAGCGGGAGTATTGTCTTCTTTTGAGTTGTTTTCTTCCCCTGTGAGTTGGGCGGTTATTTTCGCCGTTACCTGAGCATACTCGCTGCCATATTTGGCTGCTTTGGCGGATAATTGAGCTACAACAGTATTCATTTCTGCTTCTACCGTGTTGCTCCAAGCAGCAATTTTATCTTTTAAATATTCCTCGAATGCTTGTCCCATTTGCGCTTCAAAAGCTTCTCGCTTCTTTTTGCTCACTAAAGCGAAGAATTCTAAGTTGACGCGATCGCCGAAATCTGCTTCAAAACTATGCTCTAAGTTTAACAAATAATCTCGGAAAGAATCGGCAATGGCGGTGGCTTTGCCATCCCCCATGGTTCTGATTTCGGTGATGAAGCGATCGCAAATTTCTC
This sequence comes from Prochloron didemni P4-Papua_New_Guinea, assembly GCA_000252485.1. Classification (GTDB taxonomy): domain Bacteria; phylum Cyanobacteriota; class Cyanobacteriia; order Cyanobacteriales; family Prochloraceae; genus Prochloron; species Prochloron didemni. The sequence continues at coordinate 16,010 of JH610740.1, forward strand.
CTAGTTTCTCGAATTCCGGTTCCACTGCCAGAATTTGGGCTTTTAAGGCTTCTAGATCTTTATCTAATAAAGGAATACGACGAGCGATGGCTTCTTTTACTCTGGTTTCTGTTTGGCGAGCCATAGTTTGGGCCGGACTAAATTCTGCCTTCGCTCTTTCTCGAGTTAAAAAGTGATCTAAAGCGGCCATAAACTCCGGGAAACCTGTGCCACTGAGGTCAGCAGTGGGATTTTTTAATTGCTTTCTCAAGGCTTGGAGAGCGGAAATAGCAAATACTCTTTGATTGTAGATATTTACTCCGTCTACTTCACAGTATTCGTTCAAATTAGCGGCAAAGACTCGGTGTAATTTTTCCTCTGCTTCTGCTAATTCTTCCGGGTCCTCCGGGTCTAACAAACTATCTTGCACCCTATCCCAAGCATTGAGGAGGAAGAAAATAGTTAAACCTTTATCTTTGAGATAGTTTTCTAAATAGCGTCGTTCTCCTAAAGTGCAGGGTTGAGTTGCTCTCAGAACGAAGAGAACAGCGTGGCAATTTTTAATATAACCTAGGGATAGTTGGTTGCGAGCTTCCGTATCGTTCAGTCCGGGACTGTCCACAATTTCTATTCCTTGTTTTAAGAGGGGTAAAGGATATTCCATTGCCGCATATTGGACGTTGGGAAAAGCTAATTTTTTCTCCCTTTCCAGTCTTTTTGCTTCTGCCGGGTCGATAGTATAGCGAGTTTTAAATGTCTTCAAGTCCATGGATTCTGGAGCAGTTCCATCATTAAAGTGTACCGAGACTTTTTGTTCTTCTCCGTAACGCAAAATTGTCAGCAAAGCCGTGCAGGGGTTGACGGCACTGGGAAGAACATTTGCCCCAATTAAAGCATTGAGAAAAGTACTTTTTCCCCGCTTCATGTCTCCTAAAACTAAGAGCCGAAATACTCCTTGGCTGAGGTTTTGGCTTAGTTGCTGAATATCTTCTCTTTCTCGTTCTAAACCTAAGGGACCGGATCTACTTTCTCCTGTTGTTTCTGCTTTGGTAATGGTGGTGGCCATTTCCCTGAGATAATTAGCCAGTTGGATTCTGGTTTTAGCTATTTCTTCTAGGTCAGCGATAAAGGTTTCCGTTGCTATTTTCATGGGTTTGTTTGTGGCAAGTATTTTATAGCAGTTGACAGCTCCTGAGGTCGAATTCAAAATTCAAAATTCAAAATTCAAAATTTAATTCGTGGCGAATGTCTCCGCAAAAAATGGCAGAAACTTGCAAAAGCCTTATCCCTCTTAGGTTTTAGCTTGTTGTCAATTTTCAGATTCGGTCGAGTTGATAGTGGACAGTTGATAGTTATACAATAACCGGTTGGTTGCTCTCACTCAATACTAAACACGTTCATAGGCCAGTATATAGATGTACCTCATCAGTCTAAGAAACGCTATATTGATTGATTATTGTTGACGCTCAACAATTCATATGTTAACATATAATATATCTAATGTTAACCGGAAAATGAGTTGATTTTTCCTAGGTTGGGTTGAGCGATAGGGAAACCCAACACCAAGGAATAAACGATTTGTAGCAAATATTTTCAGCTATCAGTAGGGTGCGGGCGCTAAGAGCGGCGCTTCGCGTGCGTAACGCACCACACTATCCATAGTGTCTTAGACCAAATTTTGCGTAAGTCCTGAGATAATTATTTGTATCAAACCCAACCTATTAGTTCCTTAGATGCAGTTCAAACTTTAGCTATAGCAAAACAAGATAACTTATCTAGTTTTACCGGAGGAGTATTTGTTTTGCCAGATGGTACCATGAAAAGCATAGTTTGTGAAAGCGAAGAACCGTCTCAAGGAGTAGCGATCGCACCTCAATTAGTTAACGAAAAACCTCTATGTCCTGCTGGTTATAGTGAATTGAACTAATCTAAAATAGAAGGCTACCCTACCATTGACTTTCTACATATTCAGCCCCAATCAACGGGTGCGGTCACAAACAGTCGAATTTTATATTCTCAATAGTCAAGGCTTACCCGCGATTGTTAGGCAGGCAGCCCAGAGGGCTACCCCACGATTGATTAATAGATATTCAGCCGGAAACAACTACTTTTGACCACACCCCCAATCAACTACTCATATCATGTCCGAGGGCCAATAATTGTGCTTCTTTTATCTGGTGGGGATAAAAGCACTCAAGCGCAAGATATTCACCAAGCAAAGGAATATTGGAAAGATTATGAAAAGCGTGAAAATGCCAACCAATGATAGCTATCGCGAGTTTTTGATTGAAAGGTTAAAAAATTCCGAACATGCTGCTGGCTTTCTGGAAGCTATTTTGGAAGAAGAAGAACCGGAACCAGAACTGCTGCGAAATGCCTTGAGAAAAGTTGTTGAGGCTTATGAGAGAATGAATAAGCTTTCAGGGTTAGCGAACCAAAAACATCAGCAACTAGATCGCCTACTAACACAAAGTGGTTGTACCGAAATTTATGCTTTTGTAGAACTATTGGATGTACTAGGATTTCGAGTGGTTATTTCCGAGAAATACTAGAATATAGCGCTACGCGCTAGGGAATAGGCAATAGTGGATAAGCGAAGAACTGTCTAAAACAGTGGCGATCGCACCTCAAGATGTCTAATAGTGTTATAAGCAATTGTAGGTTGGGTTGAGCGAGAGCGAAACCCAACACAAATCTCTGGGCTGTTGGGCTTGCCCTGCCCTTCGACTTCGCGGCCCCAGAGGGTCGCCGAAGGGCAGGGACCGCGTAGTCGAAGGGTTTCGTTACCTCAACCCAACCTACCATGGAATAAACGATTTGTAGCAAACATTTTCAGTTATCAGTAGGGTGCGTTCGTAACGCACCACACTATCTATAGTGTCTTAGACCAAATTTTGGGAAAAATTTTTGATAGGTACTCTACCGATAGATTAGAGACTGAGCATTATTGCCTAGAGAAATTGGATTTTGGGAAAAATTTTTGATAGCTACCCTATCGATAGATTAGAGACTGAGCATTATAACCAGTAGAAAAGCATAGTTTGTGAAAGCGAAGAACTGTCTCAAGGAGTAGCGATCGCACCTCAATTAGTTGACGAAGCACTCCAATGTCCTGCTGGTTATAGGGAGGTATGATCGGTCATTAATATTTATTAGTTTCAGCCAATTCGCCGGGTTTCTTTTATTATTTTAAGGATTAATACTGAAATTTTGGCCTATTCCCGGTTTCTCAATCCACGGGATAACCTCAATCTATACTACGATGCAATAAAATATTTATAGCTAAGGGATTTAACAGTTATCGCTAGATTAGAGACTGAGCATTATTGTCTAGAGAAATTGGATTTTGGGAAAAATCTTTGATAGGTACTCTATCGATAGATTAGAGGTTGTGTTGGGTTTCGTGACCTCAACCCAACCTACAATAGAATCAACTGGTTATATTGAAGTGAATTGAACTAATATAAGATAAAGGGAATTAAATAACAAACCACATTGACCCGTAAGGTGGGTTACGCTGTTGCTAACGCACCCTAGAAAAAATCTCTCTCCACCTCTTCCCTCTGCGTCCTCTGCGCCTCTGCGGTTGATTATTCAACAACTCAAACTTGAACAAATACTAAAAAAAAGATAAAATAACCAACAACCAAGAACAAACAACCAACAACAAACAACCAAAAACCAATAACAAACAACCAACAACAAACAACCAATAACAAACCATGAACAGCACCTTCCTAGAACGGTTAAACTCCCCAGAACGCCCCGTCATCGTCTTTGATGGAGCCATGGGAACCAACTTGCAAGTACAGAACCTCACCGCAGAAGATTTCGGGGGAGCTAACTACGAAGGATGCAATGAATATTTAGTCCATACCAAACCGGAAGCAGTAGCCAAGGTACATCGAGATTTCCTGGCTGCAGGAGCGGATATTATCGAAACCGATACTTTTGGCGGAACCGCTGCCACCCTAGCAGAATATAACTTGGCAGACCAAGCATATTATCTCAATAAAACTGCTGCAGAACTAGGGAAGAAACTAACAGCAGAATTTTCCACTCCGGAAAAACCTCGGTTTGTAGCCGGTTCCATGGGACCGGGAACCAAACTACCCAGTTTGGGCCATATCGACTACGATACCCTGAAAACAGGCTATACAGAACAAGCTAGGGGACTCTACGACGGGGGAGTAGACCTGTTTTTAGTGGAAACCTGCATGGACGTGCTGCAAATCAAAGCTGCCTTAAACGGCATCGAAGCAGTATTTGCCGAAAAAGGGGAACGCCGTCCCTTAATGGTTTCCGTCACCATGGAGCGTCAAGGAACTATGCTGGCAGGTTCCGATATGGCCACTGCCTTAACGGTCCTCCAACCCTACCCGATAGATATTCTCGGTCTCAACTGCGCTACAGGACCGGACTTGATGAAGGAACATGTCAAATACCTTTCGGAAAATTCCCCCTTCGTTATCTCCTGCATCCCCAACGCAGGTTTGCCGGAAAATATTGGCGGAGAAGCTCACTACAAGCTGACTCCTATAGAGTTGCGCATGGCTTTGTACCACTTTATCGAAGACTTGGGAGTGCAAGTAATTGGCGGTTGTTGTGGTACTCGCCCGGGACACATCGCTCAGTTAGCAGAACTGGCTCCCACCCTCCAACCCAAGCAGCGCAACCCTCACTACGAACCTGCTGCTGCCTCCATCTTGAGTACCCAACCCTACATTCAAGACAACTCTTTCTTAATTGTGGGGGAAAGATTGAATGCCAGCGGCTCCAAGAAATGCCGCACTCTCTTAAATGAGGAAAACTGGGATAATTTGGTGGCTCTGGCTCGCTCCCAAGTGAAAGAAGGGGCTCACGTTCTGGATGTGAACGTGGACTATGTGGGGCGGGATGGGGTGCGGGATATGAAAGAGTTGGTCTCCCGTCTGGTAAATAGTGTGGCCCTCCCCTTAATGCTGGACTCTACGGAATGGGAAAAGATGGAAGCGGGGTTGAAGGTAGCTGGAGGCAAGTGCATCCTCAACTCTACTAACTATGAAGATGGAGAACCTCGCTTTTACAAGATTTTGGAACTGGCGAAACAATACGGTGCCGGAGTGGTGGTGGGAACCATTGACGAGGACGGCATGGGACGCACTGCAGAGAAGAAATTTGCTATCGCCAAACGGGCTTACGAGGCAGCTGTAGCCTACGGTATTCCCCCTTACGAACTGTTCTTTGACACCCTCGCTTTGCCAGTTTCTACCGGTATAGAAGAAGATAGGGAAAACGGTAAAGCCACTATTGAAGCCATTAAAAGGATTCGAGAAGAATTACCAGACTGCCACATTCTCCTGGGAGTATCCAACGTTTCCTTCGGTTTGAACCCCGCAGCCCGACAGGTACTCAATTCTGTCTTCTTACACGAAGCCATGGCGGTAGGCTTGGATGGAGCCATTGTCAGCGCTAGCAAAATCCTGCCCTTGGCCAAAATAGAACGGTCACACCAACAAATTTGTCGGGATTTAATCTACGACCAGCGCCAGTTTGCAGGAGATGTTTGTACTTACGACCCTTTAACTAAACTGACGGAAGTATTTGCTGGGAAAACTACCAAGCGCGATCGCTCTGCAGACGCTAACTTACCTTTAGAAGAGAAGTTGGAGCGCCATATTATCGACGGAGAAAGAATCGGTTTAGAAGAAGCTTTAACCCAAGCCATGGAGCAATATGCTCCTTTAGAAATTATCAATACTTTCCTCCTCAACGGCATGAAAGTAGTGGGAGAATTATTCGGTTCCGGACAAATGCAATTGCCTTTTGTGTTACAATCAGCTCAAACTATGAAGGCAGCAGTTGCTCATTTAGAACCTTTCATGGAGAAAGAGGATACAGAAAGTAATGCCAAAGGAACCCTAGTGATTGCCACGGTGAAAGGAGATGTTCACGATATTGGTAAGAACTTGGTAGATATTATCCTCACCAACAACGGTTACAAAGTAGTTAACTTGGGCATCAAGCAGCCAGTAGAAAATATAATTAATGCTTTTGAAGAACACCAGGCAGACTGCATCGCTATGAGCGGTTTGTTGGTGAAATCTACAGCCTTTATGAAGGATAATTTAGCTGTATTTAACGAACGAGGCATTACAGTGCCTGTTATTTTAGGAGGTGCGGCTCTCACTCCCAAATTTGTCAATCAAGATTGTCAAAATACTTACCAAGGAAAGGTAATCTATGGGAAAGATGCCTTCGCTGACCTCAATTTCATGGACAAGTTAATGCCTGCTAAAGCGGGAGGAGACTGGGACGATTTACAGGGATTTTTAGCAGATGAAGTCACAGGCAAGATGCCTGTGCCACAGATAGATAATAATGGCAATGGTAATGGCAATGGCAATGGCAATGGGAATGGTAAAGTAGAGGAAGAAGTAGTTGGGGAAGTTGAAGAGGAACTAGATGAAACCCGCTCCGATGCTGTTAGTTTAGATATCCCACGTCCTCAACCTCCTTTCTGGGGAACCAAGATTTTAAAAGGGGAAGATCTTCCCTTGGAGGAAATATTTCCTTATTTAGACTTACAAGCATTAATTGTGGGACAGTGGCAGTTTCGCAAAGGGAAAACCCAGTCTAAGGAAGAATACGATGAGTTGGTACGAGAAAAAGTTCATCCCATCTTAGAACAGTGGAAACAGCGAGTAGTAGAAGAGAACTTGCTGGAACCCCAGGTAGTTTACGGTTATTTCCCCTGCGCAGCGGCAGGAAATACCTTGTATATCTATGATGCTGAGTCGCCACAAGATAAGAAGCTAGTGGGAAGTTTCCAGTTTCCCCGGCAAAAGTCCAAACGCCGTCTCTGTATTGCGGATTTCTTTGCCACCACCGAGTCTGGAGTCATAGATGTATTCCCCATGCAAGCGGTTACCATGGGCAATATAGCCACGGAATACGCCCAGAAACTATTTGCCCAAGACGACTATACCAACTATCTCTACTATCACGGTTTAGCGGTACAAATGGCAGAAGCCCTAGCGGAGTGGACTCACGTTCGGGTGCGCCAAGAGTTGGGTTATGGGGATTTGGAACCGGAGAACATTCGGGATATTTTGCAGCAGCGCTATCAAGGTTCTCGCTATAGTTTTGGCTATCCTGCTTGTCCCAATATTCAAGACCAATTCTTGCAGTTGGAATTGTTAGATGCTGGTCGGGTGGGCTTGCATATGGATGAGAGCGAACAACTCTATCCAGAACAGTCTACTACGGCGATTATTGTTTATCATCCCGTGGCTAAGTATTTTAGTGTTTAGATCCCCCCAGCCCCCCTTAAAAAGGGGGGAGCCTGGAAAGTTCGTTCATTGAATAAAATAAAGAAAAGAATCGTAGGGTGGGCATCGCCCACCACTGCCCTTGGACTGTAGTGAAGAGCGATCGCGCAGGAATCTGCGAAGAACCCGCGCAGCGCCACTTCGCGATTCGCTTGTCAGTAAATCCAATCTTATAGAAGCAGAATCAGCAAACAAGCGAATTTCTTCTTTCTAATATGAAATCCGAAAAAGAATGCTACAGATACAATAAAAGTTCGAGAGCTTTTACGGATAGGGAAACGCTTATATGTTAAAAGTCCCCCCCTGTTT
>JH610741.1 GCA_000252485.1 Prochloron didemni P4-Papua_New_Guinea
CGAGGGGGGGAGGGCGATCGCCTGGCACTATCCCCCTAAATCCCCCTTACCAAAGGGGGACTTTCTAGCAACTGTAGGTTGGGTCTGGGCACGAAACCCAACAGACCCAATCTAGAATTGTAGGGTGGGCATCCCCCACCACTCCCCTTGGACTGTATTAGACATTGCGGTGCGTTGCGCTCAGCTGAGCGCCGCTCTTAGCGCCCGCACCCTACGGCTACTCTAGATCATGAACATTCCCAATCTAGATTATTCTCTATAATAGAAGCAAGTATAGCGCTACGCGCAATTCAAAATTCAAAATTCAAAATTCAAAAACAGGCTATGACTAGGTTTCAGGCTTTATTAATGTCCTAACCTAAATGCGTAGTACTATAAATAAGGATAATGGAAATGTCTGATCGAGATAAGAGCAAAAAAAAGCAAGAAGCAATAAATAAGAAACTCCAACAACTGGAAGTGGAGGTTGAAAGGGAATTTAACAAAGATAAACCCGGTGCCCTAGCTTATTCCAGGAGAAAACAACCACAACAAGATAGTTCTTTAAAATTATCGTCGAAGAAGCTGATTAAGATAGGCACATTTTGTATTTGTGTAGTAGGTGGAATTGCGCTAGTACAGGCGGGACTTCTTTTAGGTCTTTGGCTGGCTCGGTTGTTCATTGCGGGGATTATTGCTGTAATTGCTTATAGTATTTTGATGGAAGATAGTGGATAGTTGATAGTGGATAGTTGATAGTGGATAGTTGATATAGCGCTTCGCGCTGGTTTCGTTAAATGTTACATTTTTATACAAAAGTGCTGCATCTGCTGCATCACCTTTGTATAAAGCGTGCATGGGCATTTTTCTGATCAACCTCTTAATTGTTCATTGTTAATTGTTCATTGGGAATTGCTATAGAGGTTATCCCGTGGGTTGAGAAACCGGGTTTCTTTCCCACGTTTCAGCATTAATCCCTAAAATAATAAAAGAAACCCGGTTTCTTGGCTGAATCTAAACGCTACTGGACACGATATAACACTATTGTTATACAATAAGCCTGCATTTTTCTGATCAACCTCTTAATTGTTCATTGTTAATTGTTCATTGCTCATTGCTCTACGTAATCCCTCCTAACTGCCCGAAACATGCCAAACCGACAAAGACCAGAACCAAAGGCCAATCGCATTAACAATAAGGTAGGAACTTCTCGCAAAGATTTAATCAAACCCGGTAGACCAAAACGCACTAATCCTTGAGGTCGAGCAACTCCCTGCCAAATAGAATCTAACCAAGAAGGTAGGGTTTCTTGCGACCAATCTCCAGTTATTACTTTTCCTTCAACTAATCCTGTTGCTTCTAAAAGTTCGGCAAAACCTTCAATACTAGAAAAAGCAGGATGGGACCACTGATCTAATAATTGTTTCATCACCGGTTTTTCCCAAAAGTTGAGGGGGATTTGGCGATCGTCTCTCTGGTTCCAATCAGCAACTACTAAGATGCCACCAGGTTTTAATACTCGCATCAACTCTTGAGCAAAAACTGCTTTATCTGGCATGTGTGGTCCGGCTTCTACTGACCAAACTACATCAAAACTAGCATCGGGAAAAGAAAGTGCCATGGCATCATCTACGAGAAACTTGGCATTAAGGTTTTCTGGAGTTAATTCTTTCGCTCTTTGTACTTGTTTGGGGCTAATAGTAATTCCGGTGACCGCAAAGTTGTAATCCTTGGCTAAAATACGACTGCTACCTCCTATTCCACAACCTACGTCTAAGACAGTTGTATTGGCAGGTAATTTATCTAAATTACCCCAGCGCACCATTTCATGAACGAAGTCTTGTTTGGCTGCGAGAAAGTCTTTTCCTTGGGCTGGGGAACCGTAATGTCCTAAGTGAATGTGTTCCCCCCAGTAAAATTCTAAAATACCGTCTTCGGTCCATTCATCGTAAGAGTTGGCTACGGAATCGGAGGATTGGTAACGACGGGCGGTGAATAGATACAGTGCGATTCCTGCTGTTAGTACGATTAAAGGAAGTTCGAGGAAATAAAATAAATTCATTGTTGTTTGAACCGCAGATGAACGCAGATGAACGCGGATGAATACGGATGAATACGGATATTTTACAATGCAAGAATTGTTAGTTACTAGAAAACTGCTATAATTACTTAATACAAATTTGTAAATACCCTTTAGCCACTGTACCAAATAGATTCTATTTTTTTTCCTGTAGCAATTAAAGATTCTTTACTTCCTTCCTGGTCTCCGGCTAGTACTGTCACGTGACCTAGCTTTCTCCCGGGACGGGATTGACTTTTGCCGTACCAGTGAATGTAAGTTCGCTCCATTCTGCCTATTCGTTCCCGAATCTGGATATAATCATTTCCAGATTCTTCATAGCCTAGCAAATTAATCATTACTGCTGCCGAACAGTTTAACTCAGCTTTACTCAAAGGCAAACCTGCCACTGCTCTTAAGTGCATCTCAAATTGAGAACTAGAGCAAGCATCTAGAGTATAATGACCGGAGTTGTGAGTGCGGGGTGCGATTTCATTGACTAATACTTTGCCATCTTTTCTCAAAAACAACTCAATTCCCAATACGCCAATAAACTGAAGTTTCTCTAGCAAAGTAGAAGTGATCGCCTTTATCTCTTCTTCCACCGTGGCCGAAATAGAAGCAGGAGCGATCGCCCTGCGACAAACCTGTTTTTCCTGCTGGGTTTCCACCACTGGATAGATAGCCACCACACCAGTAACGCTGCGAGCCGCTATTACAGCTAGTTCTCGTTCAAACGGCACGTATTCTTCCAACAGCATAGGCGATCGCTGGCAGCGATTCCAAATCTTTTCCAGAGCATTTTGGTTGTCAACCATAAAGGTTCCCTGTCCGTCATAGCCGTGACGGCGGGCTTTCAAAACTACAGGAAAACCCAAGGGGGATGAGATTTCCTCTGCTTCAGACAGTTCCATAAACTGAGGAACCGGTAAACCTAGATCCCTCAAATAGCAACGCTGGTGATATTTATCTAATAAAGGAGATAAAGAAGCTAAACTGGGACGAAAGCCAACCCCTCGATTTTCTAGAGACTGAAGAGCTGCTAAATCAATAAATTCGTTCTCAAAAGTAATCACATCGCAACGCTGGGCTAACTCAGCAGTGGCCCAACTATTATCGATGGGGGCTAAAATAGCATCTGCTGCTACTTTAACTGCCGGGTCTTCAGCACTGGGGGTTTGTACCATTAATTCTAGTCCCAAGGCTTGGGCCGCACCAGCCATCATCCAGGCTAGTTGTCCTCCACCAATAACACCAACTCTTTTGATAGCTATTTCTCTTTACCTCCCAATCCCTTATTCAAATTTAACCAATACAGTCATTGTGCCACCAGGAAGACCTCGATAAAGAGCGATGGCCTTTTTTCCTGGTTGAGCAAAATGAAATCGCCCGAAACTCCCCAAACTGATCACATCTCCCGCGAACATGTACTCGCCTCTTTCTCTCAATGTCTCCAATAAGAAGAGAACGGAGTTAAACGGGTGTCCGAGAATATCCTTGCCATTAGCTTCTGTCAATAGTACCCCAGACCCATCGTACATCTTTACCTTTAAATCCCCTATAGCTGCCAAAAATTCCTCATTCGCTTCCACAGGCACTGGTTTTCCCGCCACACCCCACCTCGCTCCTGCATTCATTGCCACTAATAGGGGTGCTGTCAACTGAGAACCAGGGGGTAGCATTAAATCTGGTACTTCGATAAAGGGCCTTACAGACTTGAGATGGCGAGCTACATCCTCAATTGTTTTTGCTTCGTTAATGCGATCGCTCCCCACTTCTACCAACAAATCCAATTCGTAAACCAATTTGCTGCCAGAATTAGTAGCAATAGTAGCTCCATCGGGCAAAATCATCTCTTCTAGAAGGATACCAACGAGAGGAGAAGCAATGCCGCTTTGTTGCCGTGCTGTTTTGCTGGTAAAGGCAACTTTATAGCCAATGGGAGAACCGAGGGATTCTCGCAGAAGACCAACTACTTCAAGTTGGTGGCAATGTGCTAGCGAGATAGTCTCTATGTCAGCTGCTACCTCCTCTGGATTTGCTAGAGGTTTTCCTTCTTCATATGCTCTCACATAGGCTGCTGCAAAATCTTCCGCCTGACAGGAATTTTCTGACTTAGCCAATCCCAGATCGGCAGTAAGAACTAAAAGTAAACTAGCTGGCATTAACCATGACCGAAGTTTCATTTAAAAATGATTGGTAAATTTGCGAATAAATATAGCAGTTGATAGTTGATAGCTCCTGAGGTCGAATTCAAAATTCAAAATTCAAAATTCAAACATGTTGAATTGACGAATGTCTCCGCAAAAAATGGCAGAAGCTCGAAAAGCCTTATTCCTCTTGGGTTTAGCTTGTTGTCAATTTTCAGATTCGGTCGAGTGGATAGTTGATAGTTATACAGCTTGCAGTGTCCTGAAGCTGGCGGTTGCTATCACTCAATACTAAACACTTTCATAGGCCAGTATCATAGATGTACCTCATGAGTCCAAGCAACGCTAATTATAATCTAACTTTAGATTATATTATAGTCAGGACTTACGCAAACAAACCTAGAAACCGGGTTTCTCACCGGGATAAAATGGCAAAACCCAGAGTTTTGGTTACTATTCCCGGTTTCTGCGTAAGTCCTAATAGTTATTTGTCTTTTTGCTTATCAATAGGAAAAACTATTTTTTTGATAATCTGCTATCCACAGTTCAAATTTTACTCAAATTTTCTTGCAAAACTTGCCCGGTAATTCCCTTGTTTTAGCCATCTTTAATACCATTAAACCACCCAATTTGGCTGGAGAGTTTAATTTTTTAAATAAAATGTTACATTTTATATTGGAGAAAAAAAGCCTGAATTTTTCACGAACATCTAGCAATTACGAAGGCGATTGGTAAACTCAAGAACAAACCCAGGTTGCTGTATTCAAATAATCTAATTCTAATCTAATTCTAATCTAATAGAATCTAATCCTATTGTAGGATTGCTTACAATAGCAACAACGAATTTCTGATAATCTGCTATCCACAGCGGCTATCCCGATGGCTTGGCAGGCAATGAAATACCTTGGTTAGCGCAAGTATTTCAAATCTTAGATATCTATGATGCTTTGAAAAGCAAGCGTCCTTATAAGGAACCCTTATGCGACAGTGAAGCTTTAGAAATTATTATCGGAGAAATGAATAAAGGATGGCGCAATCCAGAAATAGTCAAATACTTTATTCCATTTATTCAATCTAGAAGTAATGAAGTTTAAAAGGGTTTTTGCTTGGGACTGATATAGCACTAGGCATTTAGGTATTGTCATTAATAAAGCCTGAAACCTAGTCATAGCCATCTTTATGAATTTTGAATTTTGAATTTTGAAAGCAGTAGTAGCGCTATAACTGGTCACTGGTCACTAGTCACGGGTGC
>JH610742.1 GCA_000252485.1 Prochloron didemni P4-Papua_New_Guinea
TAGTCACTGCTATACTCCCAGTCAAACAATCAGGAGCAATAATTATAGTCATGGTAGCGGTAGCAATTCTAGCAGCGGGACGGGGAAGCCGGATGAAATCTGACCTTCCGAAAGTATTACACGATTTAGGAGGAAGATCCTTTGTTCAACGTACCCTTGAAAGTTGTAGTGCCATTAACCCTCTCCGACGTTTAGTTATTGTGGGCTATCAAGCAGAAAAAGTCCAAACAGCCCTCCAAGGAAATGAAGGTTTAAATGAAGGTTTAGAGTTCGTCCAACAACAAGAACAACTGGGAACAGGTCATGCGGTACAACAACTAATACCTCATTTAGAGGGATTTACCGGCAATTTGCTCGTCTTAAATGGAGATGTCCCTCTTTTGAGACCTTCCACTATTGCCCAGTTCTTAGAAACTCACGAAACTAACCAAAATGCAGCTACTCTCCTCACTGCTAATTTACCCAACCCCTACGGTTACGGACGAGTTTTTTGCGATAGTAACAATCTCATCAAGGAAATAATCGAGCATCGCGACTGCACTGAGACTCAAAAACAAAATAGCCGAATCAATGGAGGAATCTATTGTTTTAATTGGCCGAAACTGGCGGAAGTATTGCCCAAACTCTCAGCAGACAACCACCAGCAAGAATATTATCTCACCGAGGTAGTTAATTACCTCGACCCAGTAATGGCAGTAGATGTAGAAGATTATTTAGAAATTAGCGGCATTAACGATCGCAAGCAATTGGCAGCAGCTTATAACATTTTGCAAACCCGAGTCAAAGATGCTTGGATGAAAGCGGGAGTGACCATGATTGACCCGGACAGCATCACCATTGACGATACAGTACAATTAGAACCAGATGCCATCATCGAATCCCAATCTCACTTACGGGGCAATACAGTTATCGGTTCTGGCAGTCGTATTGGACCGGGAAGCTTGATTGAAAACAGTCAGATTGGGGAAAATGTCACCGTTCTCTATTCCGTAGTCAGGGACAGTGAGGTTGCTTCCAATACAATCATCGGTCCCTACGCTCATTTGCGCAATCAGACTCAAGTAGGGGAAACTTGTCGGGTGGGCAATTTTGTGGAGTTGAAAAATGCTACCCTCGGTGCTAAGACTAACGCAGCTCATCTCTCTTATTTGGGAGATGCTACTTTAGGGGAAAATGTCAACATTGGTGCGGGAACCATTACGGCCAATTACGATGGCTTCAAAAAGCATCGGACCAATATCGGTAGTAGGACGAAAACAGGTTCTAATAGCGTTCTAGTTGCTCCCGTTGAGTTGGGAGAAGACGTGACAGTGGGTGCAGGTTCCGTGATTACCAAGAATGTGGAAGACGATTCTTTGGCCATCGCCAGGGCGAAACAAAGAACGATCAAGGGTTGGCGACCGAGTTCAAAATAATTTTCCCAAATCCAAATTTCTGTGTTAGACTTTGAATGAGCTGAGTAGTTCAAGCAACTGGAAGCTCTTCCCTTTCGAGAAATAAAACCGTTCAGGGTAAAAAAAAGGAGGTGATGCCCATGAGTGATAGTAGTAAACTGATGGGTCTCCTGGTTGATGGTAGCCGGCTGTGTGCCGGGGCTGTTCTCTAACAGTTGATTTCCCACCTCTAAGGAGGTTGGTAGATAAATCTGTTGTTTGGGTTCCTCCCGGCAGTCAGGTTTCAACCAGAAGACCCGCTACACCGCCCTCACAAGCTATGGTATGTTGTTGAAACATCCACCCACTTGTGAGGGCGGATAGTTTTTGGGGGGGGAAGAGGGAAAAGATTTTTTAGCGAATATAGCGCTACCCATTTAGGTATTGTCATTGATAAAGCCTGAAACCTAGTCATAGCCTATGAATGAATTTTGAATTTTGAATTTTGAATTGCGCGTAGCGCTATATGATCTCAAATTAAAAATATCAGAACTTAAAATGACAATGACACAGCTACTTTCATCTGCAGAAATCGAAACAAAAATTAGTCAACTCTCTGACTGGAGTTTAGAAGGAAAAACCATTAAATGCATTCGGACATTTCCCGGTTTTATCCAGGCGATCGCCTTTGTCAATCAATTAGTGGAACCAGCGGAGTCAGCAGCACACCATCCAGATCTGGAAATTTCTTATAATAAGGTCACCATCAGCCTCACCACTCACGATGCGGGAGGATTGACTGAGAAAGATTTTGACCTGGCCAAGACTATTTCTCAGTTAAAATAATAATAATCTCTTGAATGAACAATTATTATTAATTGTTCGTTGTTATAGGGTTTCTTGGTCGTGAGGTACATCTACCTATCCAGCCTATGAACCTGTTTAGTATTGAGTATTGCAACCGGCAGGTTGCAGTATAACTATCAACTATCAACTATCAACTATCAACTACTACAATTGTTCATTGTTATGCGCATCGCCAAAAATATTACGGAACTGGTGGGTAAAACTCCCCTAGTGCAGTTAAATCGCATTCCTGCAGCAGAAAATTGCTTGGCTCAAATTTTAGTCAAACTAGAAGGGATGAACCCAGCAGCTTCTGTAAAAGACCGCATTGGCGTGAATATGATTAATGCTGCAGAGCGAGAAGGACTAATTAATCCAGAGTCCACTATTCTCGTAGAACCCACCTCCGGCAATACAGGTATTGCTCTGGCAATGGCAGCAGCAGCCAAAGGCTACAAGTTAATTCTAACCATGCCGGAGACCATGAGCAAAGAACGACGGGCCATGCTGAAAGCTTATGGGGCGCAGTTAGAATTAACTCCCGGTAGGGAAGGCATGGGAGGTTGTATCCGACGAGCCCAAGAAATACAGGAAACCACTCCCAATGCTTACATGCTGCAACAGTTTAATAACCCAGCTAACCCAGCAATTCATTCTCTCACTACAGCGGAAGAAATTTGGGCCGATACGGAAGGCAAAGTGGACTTTGTGGTATCGGGAGTGGGAACTGGAGGCACAATTACCGGTGTAGCCCAAGTAATTAAAAAGTATAAAAAGTCTTTTCAGGCGATCGCCGTAGAACCAGTCAACAGTCCAGTTATTTCCGGAGGCAGTCCCGGACCTCATAAAATTCAAGGTATCGGCGCTGGTTTTATCCCAGAAGTACTCAAAGTGGAACTTATTGACGAAGTAATTACTGTTACCGATGAAGAAGCTTTTAGCTATGGTCGTCGTTTAGCCAGGGAAGAAGGATTGCTTTCCGGGATTTCCACTGGCGCAGCTTTGTGCGCAGCCATTCAAGTTGCTCGTCGTCCGGTAAATCGAGATAAGATAATCGTGATGATTCAACCTAGCTTTGGGGAACGGTATCTCAGTACCCCTCTGTTTCAGGATTTAGAAAAACCAACAGTACAACAGTAAATTTTACCCTATTAAATTATTCCGTTGGTTGGTTATTTGTTTTTTGTTGTTGGTTTTTTGTTAAGTACCTAGGCAAAATTAATTGGATATTCGCTCAATGCGGTCGCTTGTATTTATGGGTTGCGGTGCGTTCGCAACGCACCCTACTAAAATTGTAGTTTAGGTAATTCAGGTCTAAAAAAATAATTGTAAAATATTAAACCGCAGAGACGCAGAGGACACAGAGAGGAGAAAAAGAGGAGAAAGATAGAAACAACTGCAGAATAAGCTGTGCTTATTGTGGCGAAACCAATTATACTTTTACTTTTTAAAGAAATTGTCTAAGATAAGGAAAGGAAAATATCCACTATATGACCTAGCCATGTCAACTCATCAGGTTACCATTGAACTACCTGAACCGGTCTTCCGCCAGTTCGCTCACATTGCCGCTACAACACAACAATCTGTAGAAACTCTGATTACCCAAAGTATAGTTAGCAACTTGCCTCCTAACCTGGATAACGCTCCAGAAGAAATGCAGTCAGAGTTATGGACCATGCAAACACTTGATATATCAGAATTAGTCTCAATTGCCAACTCCCAGGTAGAACAACTACAACACGAACGTCATATCCAATTGCTAGAAAAGAATAAAGAAGGAATTTTAAGGGAAAAGGAACGGCAAGAATTGACAAAATTAAGGCTAGAAGCAGATCGACTAATGTTACGTAAAGCCTATGCTTGGTCTATTTTACGCTGGCGAGGTTATCCAGCAATGAGCAATGAACAATTAACAATGAACAATTAAGAGGTTGATAAGAAAAATGCGCCTTTCGCTTGATACAAAGGTAATACAGCCTCTGCAGCACTTTTGTAAAAACTGTAGTATGTTTTGACACCAGCGCGAAGCGCTATATATTGATAATTGTTTATTGTTAATTGTTAATTGATTAAATGGGTTGGCAATTTTGGATCGATAGAGGCGGTACGTTCACGGATATAGTAGCCAAACGTCCCGACGGCAAACTAATAATACACAAACTACTCTCAGAAAACCCGGACAGGTATGAAGACGCTCCCGTCCAAGGTATTCGAGAGATAATGGGAATCCCAGCAAATCTTCCCCTGCCCACGGAAGAAATCGAAGCAATTAAAATGGGAACTACGGTAGCTACTAATGCTTTATTAGAAAGAAAAGGGGACAAAGTAGTTCTCCTCATCACCCAAGGTTTCAGGGACGCACTGCGTATCGGTTATCAAAATCGCCCTCATATATTCGCTCGAGAAATCATCTTACCAGAAATGCTCTACAGTCGAGTAATAGAAGTAGAAGAAAGACTCGATCGCAATGGAAACCAACTCATTCCTTTAAATAAAGCCAAAGTAGAACAAGACTTACTAACAGCATATGAAGAAGGTATTCGTAGTTGCGCCATTGTTTTAATCCATGGCTATCGCTATGACAATAATGAACGAGAAATAGAAGCGATCGCCTCTAAAATCGGTTTCACTCAAATCTCCGTATCTCACCGAGTGAGTCCAGTCATGAAACTAGTTAGTCGGGGAGACACCACGGTAGTAGATGCTTATTTATCCCCCATCCTCCGTCGCTACGTTAACCGAGTACAACAGCAACTAAACTTATCAACAAACAAAAACATCTGCGTTCATCGTGGCACAGGCATCTTGCCTGTGAGTTCATCTGCGGTTAAACAACCAAAACTAATATTCATGCAGTCCAACGGAGGACTAGTGGATGCTAACTCATTCCAAGGTAAAGATAGCATCCTCTCCGGACCTGCTGGAGGCATTGTAGGAGCAGTAAAAACCAGTCTCAAAGCCGGTTTGGATAAAATAATCACCTTCGACATGGGAGGAACCTCCACCGACGTAGCCCACTACGCAGGAGAATACGAACGCACTTTAGAAACGGAAATAGCAGGAGTGCGACTGCGCACCCCCATGATGTCCATCCACACTGTAGCCGCAGGAGGGGGTTCTATTGTTAAATTTGAGGGCGATCGCTACCGGGTGGGACCGGAGTCCGGGGGAGCAAATCCCGGTCCCGCTTGCTACGGGAAAGGAGGTGCTTTAACTATTACGGATTGCAATGTCATGGTGGGGAAATTGCAACCTCAATTTTTCCCTAAAGTATTCGGTATTAAGGGTAATTTACCTTTAGATCAAGAAATAGTAAAAGAGAAATTTCAACAACTGAGAGAAAAAATTAGAGAAAAAATTGGCGATAATCGCAACCCAGAAGAAATAGCAGCAGGATTTTTAGCAATTGCCGTGCAAAAAATGGCGGATGCTATTAAAAAAATATCCCTAGAAAGAGGTTACGATGTTGCCGAATATACTCTCTGTTGTTTTGGAGGTGCGGGAGGTCAACACGCTTGTTTAATTGCTGCTGCTTTAGGAATTAAAAGAGTATTCATTCATCCCTACGCCGGAGTTCTATCTGCTTATGGAATTGGTTTAGCGGACATTCGCATTCTCAAAGAACGAGCAGTAGAAGCAGTTCTCAATTGGGAATTAATTCCCAATCTTAATTCCATTTTAGCAGCATTAGAGACAGATTGTCAAGCAGAATTGCAACGGCAACAAACCCCACCAAGAGAAGAAATAGAACCAGATAATAAACAAAATGACAAACAAGATATTCAAATCGTGCAACAAGTCCATCTCAAATATGAAGGAACTGATGGAACTATTGCCGTTAATTTTGCTAGTCTTGACGAGATGACACAGCAATTTACTAATAGGCGGCAGCAACTCTATGGGTTTACAGTTCCCGACAAACAATTAATTGTAGAACAAGTATCAGTTGAGTTAATTTGCCCCGGTGAAACCTTAGAAGAAAAAATAATTGAATCCAGCGATCGCAAATTAACACCCATAGATGTAGTATTGATGTACTCGGATGGTGAATGGAGAGATACTCCTGTATTTAATCGAGATAATTTACAAGCTGGAGATATTATTCAAGGTCCAGCAATGATTCTGGAAGCCACGGGAACTAATATTATCGAACCAGGTTGGACAGCAGAAGTAAACAATTTTAATCATTTATTTCTTAATCGCTCTTCTACAGGAATAAACGGAGATACATTAGATAACTTACAAGATAATTCTCTTCAAAGCTTAAATACCAGCCTTGTTAATCCTAATACAAGTCACTCTAGTTCATCCAGTGAAAAATCTCATAGGAAAATCCCAGCCAAACCAGACCCAATCCTATTAGAAATATTTCATAATTTCTTCCGTTCCATCGCCGAACAGATGGGAACGACCTTGCAAAAAACTAGCTATTCGGTTAATATCAAAGAAAGACTGGATTTCTCTTGCGCCATCTTCGATGGGGAAGGGAATTTAGTAGCAAATGCCCCTCACATTCCCGCCCATTTAGGTTCTATGAGCGCCAGCATCAGCAGTTTAATTACCCATATAGGAAATAAGATTAAACCGAGAGATGTTTATATCTCTAACAACCCTTATAATGGAGGATCTCACCTACCGGATCTAACAGTAATTTCTCCTGTTTTTTCCCAAAATAATTCCCCAGCAAAATCTCCCATCTTCTACGTTGCCTCTCGAGGACATCACGCCGATCTTGGAGGTATTACTCCTGGTTCCATGCCTCCTCATAGTAAAACTATTGAAGAAGAAGGCATCTTAATCGATAATTTCCATTTAGTTGAGCAAGGTAATTTCCGCCAAACAGAACTACTAGCCTTATTTAATAATAGCCCATATCCTCCTCGCAATACTAACCAAAACATTGCGGATTTGCAAGCTCAAATTGCCGCTAACGAAAAAGGAATTAAGGAACTTCAGCACCTGGTAGAAAATTATAGCCTGCAAACAGTACAAGCCTACATGACCCACATCCAGTCCAATGGGGCGGAATGCGTCAGAAAAGCCATTTCCCGGCTCAAAGATGGCAGTTTTACTTGCCCATTAGATGGAGGAGGTAAGATTTGCGTTACCATTACAATTAATCACGAAAATCCCAGTGCCAAAATTGATTTTACCGGCACGTCCAAGCAACTAAACAACAATTTAAACGCTCCTGCAGCAATCTGTCAGGCAGCAGTATTATACGTTTTCCGCACCTTAGTAGATGATGATATACCCTTAAATCAAGGCTGTTTGCTACCGTTAGAAATTATCATTCCCAGTGGTAGCATGCTCAACCCCCAATACCCAGCAGCAGTAGTAGCGGGAAACGTCGAAACATCGCAAAAAATAACCAACTGTCTTTATGGAGCCTTGGGGGCCATGGCCGCTGCCCAGGGAACCATGAATAACTTTACCTTTGGCAACCAGCAATACCAGTATTACGAAACAATTTGCGGTGGTTCCGGGGCTGGACCCAATTTCAACGGTACAGACGCAATCCAAACCCACATGACCAACTCTCGCCTCACCGACCCCGAAGTGCTGGAATGGCGCTTTCCGGTACTTTTAGAAAGCTTTGCTATTCGTCCTCAAAGCGGTGGTAAAGGTCTTTATTGCGGTGGCAATGGAGTAGTGCGGCGGATTACTTTCTTAGAAAAGATGACAGCAGGAATTTTATCGGAAAGTCGAGTTGTTGCACCTTTTGGCTTAGAAGGAGGAGAAAGTGGTGCAGTAGGGAAAAATTGGCTAGAGAAAAAAGATGGTACAATACAAGTATTAGATAGTACAGCCACAGTTGAAATGGAACCAGGAGATACCTTCATTATTGAAACTCCAGGTGGTGGAGGCTATGGAGTTGTCAGTGACCAGTGACCAGTATTCGTTATTTTTGCTTTGCATAATTGAGACATGAATAAATCAAAACTAGCTCTCTCTTTTTCCTCTGCGTCCTCGTGGCACAGGCATCTTGCCTGTGACCACCTGGTTTATTATTATTTAATATCTTGATTCAGCAACGCCGAAAATTGTAGGGTGGGCATCGCCCACCACAACCAAATTTTATCTCGGAAACTCAGCTGTGTTGTAATCAATGAAATCCCACTGCTTGCCTCTC
>JH610743.1 GCA_000252485.1 Prochloron didemni P4-Papua_New_Guinea
TACTAGTTGGTTGTTGCCTGGACTGTAGAGCAACCAATTAGGGGTGGAACTGTTGCTATCAGAGGGTAGTGTGGTGCTACTAATAGAGGGTAGTGCGGTGCGTTGCGAACTACTAATAGAGGGTAGTGTGGTGCGTTGCGAACGCACCCTACTAATAGAGGGTAGTGTGGTGCGTTGCGAACTTGTGGTGCGTTGCGAACGCACCCTACTTGTGGCTCCTTCTATGTTGTTATTCAACACTAAATATGAGAGTTCTACTACAAGGGGATCTGCATTTTCTTCTAGCTCTCTATTATGAAGTCCTGCTGGTAACTCATTTAATGCCTCTTCGCGTAAATTTTTATCAGTTAATGGATAAAGATAGTCAAAAATTTCCTGATAGCCACAGCAAGCAGCTGAGTGAAGAGCGTAGTCTCCATTACCTCTAATTTCATTAACATTTGCTCCTGCTTCTACCAATTTCTTAACAATTTAAAAATATCCTTCTTGTGCCGCAAGAATTAAAGGAGTTTGGTTATTTAGCAATAACAGATTAGGATTAGCTCCCGCTTCGAGCAATTTTTCCACAATCTCCAAATGTCCCTCAAGAGATGCTTGTCCGAGAGGCGTACCATCTATTGTTTCTTGGTTAATATCAGCACCAGCTTCTATTAGGGTTTTGACAATTTCCAAATAACCTCTTTCTAATGCTTCAATCAAAGCTTCAGATAAGCTAATATTTTCTAATGATTCGTCAGATATTAATCTGCGTGTTTCTTGAATATCGTTATTTCTTATTGAGTTTATAAGACACATGGATATTTCATCTTAATTGATTAAAGTTAATTTATTCTTGGGAAAATTTAAATTGTTAATTTGCTCCTGCTTCGATTAGCAAATTAACAATCTTGGTATTTTTTCTTTCTTTCGCTATACTTAAAGCAGTGTTTCTATTGTTGTCTTGGGTATTAATATCAGCTGCAAATTTTATTAATAATTTAACTTTATCCAAATTGTATTTATACTCGCAAGCGTACATTAAAGCAGTTTTTCCTTCGCGATCCACATGATTTGTGTCTGCTCCTGCTTCTAATAAAACTTTGAATTTTTCTAATCTTCCCCAACCACTAGCAGTTATCATTAGATCGGTTTTACCATTAGAATCTTGAAAATTAACATTAGCCCCATAATCAATTAATATTTTGGCAATTTCTCCGCTAACTGCAGACCATAGAGGTGGGGTTCTTTCACCATCTGAACAAAGATTAGGGTCTGCTTTTGACTCTAGTAATATACGAACTATTTCTAAGTTTCCGCCAAATGCTGCGGAGCAAAGAGCCGTATTTCCAACTTCATCCAAACCATTAACTTCTACACCTTTTTGAATAATTTTTTTAACTCCGTCTAAATTTTTATCAAATACTACATCTGATAGTTCTCTGACAAGAGGGGTTGCATTTTTTTCTAATTCTTTTTGGCGAATAGCTTCTGGAAGAATGTCCAAAGCTTCTTGTTGTAATTCAGAATCAGTCAAAGGATACAGATAATCAAAGATATCTTTATGACCTGCTGCACAGGCTAAAGCAAAACTTCCAGTGCTTCGATGTATTTGATTAATATCTGCTCCAGCTTTGAGCAAAAGTTTTACCATTTCTAAATTTCCTTTTTCAGCAGCTATCATCAGAGGAAGAGAAACTTCTGAATAAGTAGGAATAGAAGGAATTGCTCCAGCTTCAAGTAAAATTTTGGCAATTTCAAAATTCTCTTCCTCTAATGCTTCTGTAAGTGGTGTACCTAAATTACACTCAAAATTAATATTTGATCCAGCTTTTATTAGCACTTCAGCAGCTTTTACGTTGTTTCTGTAACAAGCACTGAATAGTGCATTATTTAGGGTTTGCTGGTTTGTATTTGTTCCGAACAATATTTCTCTTGTTTTATCCAATTCGTATTGAACAATCACATTACCTTCAGTAAGTCCTATTTAGTTGTTCATTTGCTTAATCCGATGACTCTTTTTGTTGAGTTTGGATTTTCTTTTTTGGAGATGTCTATTGCTATCGAAATAGGTTTCTTTAATAACTCTGAGAGAATCATCGTAAACCACCAATATAATTGATAATTAATCATGGAATTTAACCCAATCTAATAACTAAGTTATGTTTTAGGCTAGCCAAACAAAAGTTATATAGATATAAAATAAGCATTTTTTCAAATTCTATAGGATCATTTTTAAAATCTTTAATTCTTTGCTTACAAAGAAGTTCCAAGTTAGGAGTGTAACTGCCTAAATCAAGTCCAATTTCATTTGATATATGCTTTAATTCATGACACAAATTAACACTAGAACCTATGTATCTTAGAAAGTCATTTGGGATGAGTACATCTTTGAAATCTATAGGGACATAGTAGCCACAAAAATTAGAGTGCCATAACAAGTGAGATTGCTTTTCATTAAAAATATCTTTGGCAATATCTTCAAAAAAAACATGTTCGCCGATAAAAAGATAGTCTTTTTTATAATCACTTTTGTAAGCACAACTACGATTATATTCTATTTCCAAAAAAAGGTTTTTTAAATAATTAATGTCTGAAGGGCGCAAGCAAATCCAAGGTAATATAATGTTGCTTGATAATGATTGAGGTACAAGTAAATTATCTAATAGACCGATACTCTTTAATTCTTCATTTAAGTCATTTAATGTATCAACAATTTCAAATTCTTTTGTCTTTCCTATCAAACTAACAATTAGTGACATAACGTGATAAATAGCAATAATTAGTTGTATAAATTATAGTGTAGCACTAAGCGAATGAGTTAGGACACCATGTCCCAGTCGGGGAGGGCGCAGGTTGTGCGCCCTTACATCAGATTGGGGTTCTAATCTAAGGACGTATTGCTATACTTCAACGATCAATAAGATTGGCCAATATAAGTATGACACCTTGTTTAAGAGCTATTCCAGCTAATTTTTTTCTGTCTGATTTGGATAAACCTCTACTTTTTCTATTTCCAGGGTTTGAGATATTACTGTCAAACAGAGCTAAATAGGATACGAAAGGAAGCATTTGATATTGTTTAGCATATTTAGCCATGTTTTGCCATTGATTATCATTATTAAATATGTCTTCTCTTGCACTCCCTAAATAAAACTTTAAGTCTCCAATTAAATACGCTCCATGCAGCACGCGCAGAGCCACGAAGAGATCGGGAAAAAGTAATTGATAGAAGAAAATGGAATAGTTGAATTAGGAGTGATTTTGTGATACAAAAGAGCGGTCAGACAAAAAACCGACCGCTCAAAATCTGAAATTTATTTCAGTATATCAAGAGCATATTACCAATTATTTGAAATTTCTCAAAAGTGGAATCATCAGGCAATACGATGGTTGACTATCATATTTTAGCAATTTTTTGCCTGTAGAAGAATTTCTACGAAGAAAAAACCGGTGATCACATACTAGATAAAGACTCTAGAATCCAGAAATAGCAAATGGTTTCGGAGAGTGACAGAAGAGGGATATTAGTTAAAACTGATTAGTAAATTGTATTTGATACTAGCTAAAGCAATGTTATAAAGTTCGAGCAGCATAAATTTTTCATCACAAAGAGAGGCATCTGCTAATTCGTCAAATCTCTGCTCGCGTAGTTCGTTAAGGTTAGGAGTGTAATCCTCAATTCTTAACTTAAGCTTACCAGCTATTTCTCTTAATTCATTAAGAAGTGTAAAACTAGAGCCAAGTGAGGCAAGAAAATTATTAGGAACAGATGTTGCTTGAAAATCCATAGGCACATAGTATCCACAACAGTCAGAATGCAAGATAAAATGAGATTGCTTTGAACCAAATACTTCCTTGAATAAATCTGGGTAGATTGGCTCTCCTATGAATATTGAATCGTCTTCAAGAGTCCAATTTGGATTATATTCTAATTCAATAGCAATAGTTTTTAATTTATGGAGTATTCTTTTTTTTGAAAGAGATAAATCTATCCCAGGTAAGTCATCTTTGCTGGGTAAAATAATTTTTCTGTTTTTTATATCTTCATATAAATTATAATTAGGCTCGTATTTTGGTAATCCATAAAACGTCAAATCTTCATTAATATGAAAAAGTATATCTTTGAAAATTTTACTTTTATTTCCTGCAATAAACTCAATACTTCCTGACATATAGCTAACCTAAATGAATTGTACACTTGGCCAGAAGCATGCTATCGCCCCTAAACGGGTGTGATCAAAAACAGTTGAATTTTAAGTCGCGGCTTCCTCTGAAAGCTAGGCAGCCCAGAGGGCTACCCCACGATTAAATTTCTATATATTCAGCCGAAAATAACTACTTTAGACCACACCCTCCTAAACCAGCACACTCCAACTATATTTACACGAATGATTTAGACGTGCTATATATCTTCACAATACTTAAACTAAATTTAGTGGTCAATTAGATTGGCGAGAACAACTATAACTCCCCTTCTTATAGCTTCCGCTTGCATTCTTTTTCTATCTGTTTTAGATACACCTCTATTTAGTGCTCCACTTCTATGAATCGGATTGCCATCAAATAAGGATAGATAAGATACAAATGGTATCATTTGATATCTTTTTGCATATTCAGTCATTCTTTTCCATTGACGGTGAGTTCTTTGGTCTAAGTTCAAGATAGCGTTTCTTGCTGCTCCCAGATATAGCTTTATATCTCCAACTAAGTAAGCTCCATTGTCTTTGCTATGATATGCTTGTGGAAGTGAATTTCTGAACAGAAAATCTGGTCTGCTCCCTTCTATTCTTTCTATTTGGTTTAATAGTCTTCTATCATTTCTAGAAAGTCCAGTAGGATCCCTAGGCATATCATGATCTGAACAATTCAAACCGTTGTCTAAAGGTTTTCCGTTGTTACTAATCTTAACTTCAAAAAACAAATTATCTTTTAGAGGTATTCCATCAAAGTATTCACACACTATCCCTCGCAAAGCATCATCAAAATTAAAATCTTCGTCAAAACCACTTAAAAGGTCGTTAAGTACTGTAGAACCTGGAATAAAAGCATTAAGTGTACTCAATACTACGTTTCCAAAACTCTCTCCCAATCTTTGAAGTACATAATCTTTAGCTTGGGAATAAGCATATCTACTAACATTTTGCTGCAAAATATCTTGTATCCTATAACTTGCATTAAGCTCAGTAATAGTAAACATCCCCGTCGGGTCCGAATAAACATAAGGATTATTATAAACAAACTGATAAGGATTGCTACTCTCCGGCTCGTACTCAATCAACTCCACAGAATCGCGACTAACAAACCGACCACTTTCAGGGTCATAATCCCTCGCCCTAAAATGATACAAATCAGTTCGTGAAGACAACCACTGACCCTGGAACCTAAAATCACCACCAGCCAACTCTTCCCTATCCCCTTCAACCCCAGTGCTAGAACGTAAATTACCAAAACTATCATAGCGAAAATCAGCAACTTCTATCCCACTAACATCTGCCAAACCAATCACACTACCCACCGCATCAGTCAGATAATAAACCGGATTCCCCTGACTATCCAACCTCATCAACGGCATGGCCCCACCATAGATATAAGCCGAGATTAAATCCCCATTGGAATCCGTTACCAAATGAGGAGATTCCAAATCGCTGTTACCCATGGGTGCTACCAGATAATCCCTGCTAGCAGTACTATCCGTAGCCCCTACCCTGCGTCCGCTACTATCATATTCATATTCCACGATCACATTACCTTCAGCATCGGTAATTCTCGTAATCAAATCCGCACTGTTATATTCCAAATTCCAAGTGGACCCATCCCTAGTAATACTAGCAATGCGACCACCAGCATCATAGGTATAGGTTTCATCCCCCGTAGCCGTGGTAATGCCAATCAACTGATGGATATGATCGTAAATATAAGTTCCCTCAGCGGACCCGCCACTCACAGTTAAACGATTGCCATCAGCATCGTAACTATATTTAATCTCGTCCATTTCAAGATCGTTACTATCAAAATAGGTTTCTTTAACTACTCTGAGAGAATCATCGTAAACCACTTCCACATAAGAACCATCCTCCCGAATAATCTTGATAGGTTCCCCCGCAGCACCACGAATATATTTCGAAGATGCCAATACTGTCCCATCGGTTGCTGTATGAGTAATCTTCTGGATCCAATCGGTATTTTCCTGATAAACATAGCTACTGGTAACCCCATTGGGCAAACTGCGACTGGTCAAGCGATTGAGAGCATCGTAAACCATCACCGTTTCTCCTGAGTTGGGGTCGATTACTTTAACCAGATTACCCACCGCATCGTATTCATAGCTAGTGGTATAAACTTCGCTCACAGCATCCGCTTGAACTCGAACTGAGCTAATGCGACCGAAGTCGTCGTATTCATAGCGCAAACTGCTGCCATTAGGGTAATCGATGCCCAAGAATTCATTGCTTAGTTCGTCGTAAATATAATTAGTCGTTCCCGTACTATCTTCTACCGATAGTAATTGACCATTCTCTTCATCGTAAGTAGAGATAACCTCTCCATCTAAAGAATTCGTGCGACTGATTTCTACTCCTGAGGAGTCATATTCATAATCCACAGTGACACCAGTAGGTAGAGTCACCTTTTCTAATTCATTCTCCTCGTTATAACTATATTCTTTCACTCCTCCATCGCTATAGGTAACCCTGGTAACTTCTCCTAAATCGTTATAGGTATAGGAGAGAATATTGCGGACAGTAGGACTTTGTACAGAAGCTAGACCGTTATCCCCATAGATATAAGAATAGCTAGTATCTCCTAAATCCGTAGCTGAGATTAATCGGCCCAATTCATCGTAACCGAAATGGCGGTCATTGCCTCCCCTATCAATAATGCGAGTAGGATAATCGGAACCTTCTAAAAGATTGTTGCTGTAAAGATATTCTACCCTGCTGCTGCTACCATCGGGATTGATAGTTTGAGAGGGTAAATATTGGTCAGTTTGTACTGAGGTGGTTCTTCTCCCCAAGGGGTCAATTACTGTGGTGCTGGTAGTAGTGTATTCGTAGAACCAAGTATTGCCTTTGGCATCGGTCATGGATTTGGTTTGTGTACTGACAAGGCAAAAAAATATGAAATTATAGTTAAGACTATAAAACCAACTGTAAATGTTGGACTAATAACAGATATATGAAGATTTTGTGTTACTACCCAAAAACCCATGATAGCAGCTCCGAGTATGTAGTGCATAAGTGTCAGCAAATACATTTTATTAAAATCATCTCTCGAATTATTGCTTTCTTCATCTCCAAAATATTTTTCTGTACCTTTTGCTAAAGAAGACATAACAAATACAAAAGGAAGCAATAGAATAATTCTTGGTAAATTTTCTATGATAAAAATGATTTTGTCTAAATTTGTTGATGGATTCATGATTCATTCATAGCATATAATTAGGGTTTGCTGAAAAAGTCTATAAGTGTTTTCCTCTTAAGAGAGAAGAGGTAAGAAGGAACAGGCAAGAGAGAAAGATAAACCATATTTAATACTAGAAATATTCTACACTGCTCGGGATTGATGGTTTGAGAGGGTAAATATTGGTCAGTTTGTACCGAGGTGGTTCTTCTTCCCAAGGGGTCGATAATGGTGGTGCTGGTGGTAGTGTATTCGTACAACCAAGTATTGCCATTGGCATCAGTCATGGACTTAGTTTATGTACTGACAAGACAAAAGCATATGAAATTATAATTAAGACTATAAAACCAACTATAAATGTTGGACTAATAACAGATATATGAAAATTTTGTGTGACTAGCCAAAAAACAACAATAATGCCCTCGACTAAACACTGCATAAGTATTAATAAATATATGTCGTTAAAATGGTCGTTTGAATTGTTGCTTTCTTCATCTCCAAAATATTTTTCTGTAATTTGGGCTAGAGAGACCATAATAAATACCATAGGAAGCAATAGGATAATTCTTGGAAAATTTTCTAGGGTAAAAATAACTTTATCTAAATTTGTTGATAAACTCATGATTTATTAATGGTAAATAATTAGGTTTGCTGAAAAAGTTATTAGTGTTTCATTTCAAAAAGAAATGACTATATATAATTTTATCAAAATAATTGATTTAGCTAAATCAGAAAAACTCTCCAGAAACTTCTCTCACGCTGGAGGTAGCTCAACTAGTTGATAGCCAAGGAATTGAGCTTTTTTTGATATGTGATTGTGTGTCTGCGGGGGCCTTAATTCTGCGGGAAAAACCGCTCCGAAGCTAGTGAGATACAGTTTCTCCTGGGCGTGGAGCATATTTATTATGTTAAGTACAGTATATTCATGGAATAATAATAGGAAAAGATAAACCATATTTAATACCAACATCTACAAAAGTTTTCTGCAATCCAATTTTTTCTCCTGTTTTCTTCCCTATTCCAAAACCCATGAAGATCGGAAATTGGTTACTGAGATTTAGTTTTGAGATCCACTTAGGTGCCATATCCTTTAATCTCTTTGATAGAGGAAGATCGTAACTTAAACCACTTTCAAGATAAAATCCAGATAAATCGGCTGGGCTTGGTACTTGATTCAAAATAATAGCGTCAAATTTGACTGCCTCAAGTTTTACACCAATTTTAGCTGATACGCTGAATTTGCCAACAACATCCAGAGGAAGAATATAAAAAGGGAAGCCAAGAGAACCCTTTTCCGTTTCTGGGCTTAAAGCATAAAATTTTTGTGATGACGCATTTGGGACTCCAGGAAAATCTAATCCAAATATAGATGCAGAGCCTGATATACTAATTCCTTGCCATTCAGCAGTAGGCTTATTGCGGAATTTAGAAATGGCAAGGCCAAGAGCAAGTCCAGCTTTTGTTATTTTACTGAGAGCGCCTCCCAATTTGATTGCAGAAACTATACCGCCGGGAATTTGGTATGCACCAAGACCAGCCAAGGTATTTGACAATGAAGTCGCAGCAGAAGTCTCAGCCAAAGAGAACATTCCAGTAGGATCGGTATAAGTAATAGGATTATCGTTGCCATAAATATATCTGTGGCGTGTCATTGGCTCTTGTATAATTCCCTCAAAAGGATCGACACTCAAAAATCTTCCTGTATCAATGTCATTATATCTTGCCCGCAAATACTGCATTTCTAAGTCATGGTCAAACTGTTCTCCACGATATAGGTAGCTATTCTCGGTATTCCCTGTAGAATTCAATAAATTGCCATAAGCATCGTAATCATAGGTATCGGTGATAACTCCACTCTCATCACTTAGCTGTCTAACTCCACTATGTCCATCATAAAGATAGAAAGAATCTTCTCCAAAACGATTTTGAGAAATTAAAGAAATTCCATAGGTATAAGCAGCGTTTACTGTACCGTCAACAGCATACTCTTCTAAAACTCGAGCATAAGAGTCATTCTGATCGACTAGATAACGAGTTTCAAGTCCATTAATAATAGAGGCTAATCGAATCCCATTAGCATCATATTGATATTTGATATCAGTTGTTCCTTCTGAGTTAGATATTTCAGCTGCAATTAAACGATTTTCAGTATCCCAATCATAGATTATTTGCTGGTGTGAATTTGTAATACTAATAACATTACCGTTTTGGTCGTAAAT
Source organism: Prochloron didemni P4-Papua_New_Guinea (assembly GCA_000252485.1). Lineage (GTDB taxonomy): Bacteria > Cyanobacteriota > Cyanobacteriia > Cyanobacteriales > Prochloraceae > Prochloron > Prochloron didemni. The sequence goes on from JH610743.1 coordinate 9,597, forward strand.
ATAATCGGTTGTCACTCCTGCTTTGGTTTCACTCAATAACCAATCATTTTCATTATAACTATAGACTGTTAATCCCTCAGTTGAATCATTACGAGTAAGACGATTTCCTACATTATCGTAGGTATAATTAATAGTATGCTCTCCATTAGAGGGGTCTATAATTTTTTCTTCTATTAATCGGTAAAGCTCATCATAGTTATACTCTACCGTTCGACCATTTAATTCTTGTACTGATAAGATATGACCAACTTCATCAATATTATAAGTGAAGCTAGAAAGGATATTCTCATTAGCATCAGTATTAACAACAGAAGTCAAACGATATCTTTCATCATATTCTCTTGTTTCAACAATACCATTGGGAAACAAGGTTTCAACAATATTACCTGCTGAATCGTAAATATAATTTGTAACTTCTTCATTTCGGATTACTTTATCAAGATTGTTTAACTTATCATAAATATAGGCAGTAGTTCCAGAAGGAGTAGTTATTGTCTCAAGCTGATTATTATCGTTGTAAGTGTAAGAAATTGTAGTTCCATCTGGCTCAATCCTAGAAACAAGAGAACCAGATTCGTCATAGTTGTAAGTAGTAACTCCTCTTTCGTCTACAACTGTTTCCCATCTATTATTAGCTGTATAGCTTACTTCAAAAGTTTTATTTTCATCAACAAAGTATTTGGAACTTAATCGATTAAGTTCGTCATATTTATATTCAATTGTTTCATTATTAAAATTTGTTGTTTTGACAACGTTTCCTACTGCGTCATACACAGTTTCATAACGTTGTCCTAAAGGTCGAACAACAGCAGTCAATCTTCCCAATCCATCATATTCAAACCGTGTAATATGACCATTAGCATCTTTTTGATAAATCAGATTACCAGCTTCATCGTACTGATACTCAGTATAGTTTCCCTTCGTATCAATAACTGCAGTAAGTTGGTCTAAAACATCGTATTCATATTTAGTTATTAAGCCAGCTTGATCGATTTTAGCTACAACGTTACCAAAAGCATCATATTCAGTTTTAATACTTGTTCCATCAACAAAAATTTGCTCGGTAACACGGCTCAATTTATCATAAATGAATTGTGTAGTTTTTCCATTATAATCTGTTACCCTTGTCTGTCTTCCTAAAGCATCATAAGTATTGATAATTTCATTGCCTGTCGCATCACGAATAACTTTAACTCTTCCTAATTCATCATATTCATATTCTATACGAGAGCCAGTTTGATCTACTATAGTTTTAGTTCTTCCTAACTGATCATATTCAAGTATATGTCTTTGATTGTCTGTTTGGTCATTTGGTGTGTTGTCATGATAAAGAACTTCATTTGGTTTATTTAGAGCATCATATTTAATAATTGATTTTCTACCTTCTCGGTTAGTTAGAGCAATCTGATTTCCTGCTGCATCATATTCAAATTGCAATTTTAAATTATCTGTTGTATTTTTTGGAGTATTATCAGGGTAGATAGTTTTAATGTGATTGTTTTTCTCGTCATAACCGTACTCCGTATAACGACCTAGAGAATCTATTATTGCAGTTTGATTGCCATTTGCATCGTATTTAAATTGTTTTGGATTCCCTTCTGCATCAATGAATAGCGTAACGTTCCCATTCTTGTCGTACTCCCAAATATTGGTTAGAGTACGTAAACCCTCTGGAGTAGTGAGAGTAATACTTTCTGTCAAAATATTACCTTTATCATCGAAAGTATAAATAGTCTCATTACCCAACGCATCAATTGTCTTGACATTATTTCCATGATTGTCATATTCAAAATAAGTAACATCATTTTCTCCTTCAGTTATTGAGGTAATATTGCCCGCACGGTCGTAAGTAGAACTAACTACATTTCCCGCAGCATCGGTTAGTGAAAGTAAATTACCGCGATTATCATACGTATAAGTTGTAGTATTTCCCAGCTCGTCAGTGCTAGTCAGTAATTGGTTGAATTTGTTGTAACTGTATCGAGATACATTACCCAAGGCATCAGTACGAGAGGTTTCATTCCCACGACTGTCATAGGTATAGGTTGTTGTCCATCCCTCTTCCCCACTCTCATCGCTAATAACCG
>JH610744.1 GCA_000252485.1 Prochloron didemni P4-Papua_New_Guinea
TTTCAGAACGAATTAAAGTAGCAGTTTCAACTTCTAGCTGATTATTAGAATCAGACTGAGACACAAAAGCAGGTTCATACAAGCCAAAATCCTGCTCAGTAGCCAAACCAGAAGCACTACCCAATGCTTGCAGCAACGCACCCGCAGGAGTTAGTTGGGGTTTAAAGATATAGGTTTCCCGCTCACCTCCGGGAAGAGTCAGATAAACCCTATCTCCTTCCCTAAAACCTTTAGAAGTAATATCAAATATCTCAAAGTTTTCATCCTTACCCACACTAGTGCGAAGATTGGTATCTCTAAACTCCAAACGCCAGCCAAACCCGAAATCATCCTGCTGATTAGCGATGAGACTATCGTAAGTGCGAGTTACAGTAACCGGAATACCAGGGACAGGAATAGTTAAATCAGTGAAAGATAATTGGAAGTTCCCCAGTTTTAAATCCCCCTCCACATAGATAGTTTCCTCCACAGTAGCCTGATTATTACCCTGGTCCACTGCAGTTAAGCGGAGATTATAGGCATCGTTAGCTAGGGTACTGGGGTCGAAAGTAGCAATTACATCCTCCGTAACCGTCTCCTCGCCCCGATAGATTTCCCGATAGCTGTCGCTGCCTACAGGAGCCACTTCCAGGACGTAATAGTCTAAATTACTATCATCGATAGTTCCCTTGATTTCTATAGGGGCAGTAACAGTATTGTCAGCAATGTCACCCAAATCCAACTCTACTGTAGGAGCA
>JH610745.1 GCA_000252485.1 Prochloron didemni P4-Papua_New_Guinea
GGAAGAAGTAGTTGCTCCTGGTTCATCCGTAACAGTCACAGTCACAACATGATTGCCTACATCCGTCACCTCCGGATTCCAGCGTAGACGACCCAAATTATCTAAACTAATGCCTTTATGGATAGAAGTTTCGTCTAGGCTGTAACTCAAAGCATCCCCATCTGGGTCATAGGCAGGAACATCATAGCCGTATAAATCCCCTACAGTAGCAGTGGGATTGGGGGCAATAGAGCTATCAATCACTGGGGCGCTATTGTTCTGTATCCTGAGGGTATAGCCCTGAGCTGCCCCATTAACTCCATCATTGACCCCCACTACGATTTGATGGCTGCCCAGGACAGGAGCAGGCCAAATTACTTCCCCAGTTACAGCATCCATGGTCATACCGGATGGAGCGGCGATTAATTGGTAATGGAGAGTATCTCCCTCCGGGTCATGGGCGATAACTTGATAACTGTATCCACTATTAGCAGGAGCAAGAACACCAGGAGTTGAAGTAATCTCAGGGGCTTGATTAATTGCGGACGTCCCCACTTCCAGATTGTAAGTTTGGCGGTTAGAAGCCCCAAGAGGGTCTGAAACTATTACGGATATTTCATAGTTCCCCACTTCCGTAGGAGTCCAACTAATTAATCCTGTCTCTTCTGAGATAGTCAGGCCACGGGGATGGAGTCCTAAACTATAGCGCAACACATCGTTTTCCGGGTCGTTAGCGGCAACTTGATAACTATAGGAAACGTTCACAGTGCCACGGGTTCCCGGAGTGGAAACAATGGCAGGAGGGGTATTGATTCCCGTAACCGTGAGAGTAAATTCCTGGCTCACAGAGGCCCCCAAGGTATCTACTACTTTTACTCCTACGGTGTGACTGCCAATTTGTTGGCTATCTGGCTGCCAGCTAATGGCTCCCGTGTGGGGGTCGAGAACCATTCCCCGTGGCCCATGCTCCAAACTCCACAGCAGTAAATCCCCATCTGGGTCCGTGGCAGTGGGTTGATAGGTATAGAGTTTGTCGATATGAGTTCTGGTGTTAGGAGTGGAGGTAATCGAGGGGAGATTATTCCTATCTCGGTCCGTTGCCACTAGGGTAAAGCTTTGCCTGGCTTCACCTCCTTGCCCATCAGTCACTTGGATTTCTACTGAGTGGCTACCAAATTGGGCTGCATTGGGAGACCAAATTACTCGTCCCCCTTCATCTATGGTCAGGCCATGGGGGGCAGTGATTAAATTGAAGTTTAAAACATTGCCATCCGGGTCCGTAGCTGTGGCTTGATAGAAATAGTGACTGCCGATGCGGACGTTCTTACGAGGAGTGGAAGTAAAGGAAGGAGACCGATTGGGTTGGGGGGTAATGACATTGAGATTTAGGGCTTGAGTTGCTGTTGCTCCCTTATCATCTACAGCTTCAATGGTAATTTCCCTGGCTCCTAATTGGTTGGATTGGGGAGTCCAAGTTAATAATCCATCAGCATCCATGGTAACTCCGGCAGGATTTCCTGAACCCAATTGATAGGTGACGGGGTCATTATCTGGGTCTAGGGCCACTGCTTGGTATTGGAAGGGTTTGCCTATTTGGGGACTGAGATTATCATCTAGGGTGGAAGTAAAGACAGGAGCGTTATTGGGAGCAGTGACGGATAATTCAAAATATTGAATGTCCACTCCCCCTTGCCCGTCACTCACTCTGAGAATAGCTTGCGCCGTTCCTATTTGGTCATCTTGAGGATTCCAGATGACAACACCAGTATCCGAATCTACATTCATTCCTTCTGGAGCAAGAGTTAATTCATAGCTGAGTAAATCTGCATCTGGGTCGGTGGCAGTTGCTCGATACCGGAATAAATCTCCCACTTCTAGATTTGCTACGGGTACTGTACTAGTGAAGAGAGGATTAGAATTGGGTATGGGTTCTATTTCGTGATTGCCAAAGAAATGACTGAAAGTTTCCCCACCATTTATAGTAATCGTATCTACGAAAGAACCAGTTTCCGGAGCAGTTTCCGTAAACCCCTTGGGAGTAATTTGACGTACCGTATAAGTTCCTGGCAATAAACTATCAAAGGTAAAGGAATAGCGATTTTCTCCCAACCTCGATACTGAATTATCTTGACGAGTTACTCGATGAGGTTCTTCGGAATCCAATATGCCATTATTATTGAGGTCTAGATATACAGTTACTCCCTCCATTAAAGGTTCTGCTATATAACGGGGGTCAAAACCGCTAAAGATCTCAATAATTTCTTGAGGCTTGCTGATATAAACCGCATCGGGGTCAACTAAACGCATTGTATTCATACCAGCTTCAGCAAAGCCAAAAGCGGTAATATTAACTCCATCTGCAAAGGCATCGGCGATTAATTGCTGGTCAACGGAGATGAAACCATCGGACATGAAGACAACATTGGGGTCTCCTGCCAGAGCTATATGTAAATCCCAAGCAGTTTTGATTCCTGAAGTATTGGAGCCACCTCCACCAACTCCACCATAGATAACTTCACGGATATCAATAATGCCATTATTGTTGTTATCCGCTAGAGCCGTAGTAGTCTCTTGAATTCCTGGCTCATTTGGATTCATATCGATTACTGATTGACCAGAAGTGATAATGCCAAATTGAGTTTCGTTGCCTCTACCTTGAGCAATAGTAAATTCCGCTAGAGCTAAAATTGCTCCTAATTCCTGGTCTAAGGGGGAAATTTGGTTTTGTGAAACCTCTGCTATATCGGCAGTACGCCAATCTACACTACTGTATCCCATGCTGCCGGAAACATCAATAACAAAAAAGACATCGGGGTTGTCTCCTTTCAAGAGTTTGGTATCGGGAATGCCGTTAGCATTGAGGTCTTCAAAGACCAAACCTTGAATTTTACCTAATGTTTCACTTACTGTGACGCTAAAACTCTGGCTGGCGATACCACCTCTACCATCGGCTACTTCTACAGTAAAGTCATAAGATTGTCCTAGCGCAACAGTTTCAGTCCGCCAAATTAGTTCTCCCGTATCTTTATCGATTAACGCCCCTAAAGGAGAATCCACTAGACGATAAGTAAGAGTGTCGTTATTGGGGTCGAAAGCATCAATTTGATAGCGATAAGCTGGTTGATTTGTTCCATATTCTGTAATGGGACTGCTAATAATAACTGGAGCTGTATTATCTGGGTCGGGTAAGAGACGAATATTATATTCTTGAATACCTTGCCCCCCTTGGGAGTCTGCCACTCCTAATTTAACTCCAAACAAACCTAGAGAGCCATTCCTATTATTACTGGCAGTTTCTCCTGTTCCGGTCGTTACCACATTAGTATTGCTGTCGTTCAGTAAAGTTCTCCAAGAGTAATTGACCAGGTTGCTAGAACTTCCTCCTTCAAGGTAAACCGTATATATGCCATCAGAGGGCAATTCTAGTTCAAAATCGTAATTGGGATGGAGGTAAGTATTTTTTAATAGTTGGTGATTTCCTGGTGCATATAGTTTGACTCTGACGGCTGTGGAACCGGAAATGGTATCAAAATAAAGTCTTTTTCCTGCTTGACCTGTAAATTTATAAATTTGGCTTTGTTGTCCGTTATTTAGGGAACCAGATACGGTTTGATTGAATTCTAGATTGCTACCAAACCCAAAATCTAACATCTGGAAAGAGTAATCGCGGTTTGCTGTTTGTTCTCCGCGAATGATTAAATGATAAATTCCACTTTGAGATAGAGTGTAAATGCCATGGTCATAATTGCGGTAATTACCTCTAGAGAAGATGGAAGTGCCATTAGGAGAGTAGAGACTGGCAGTGACATTACTGCCAGTCATGCCATTGAATAAAATTTGCTGCCCGACTTTACCACGAAAGCTATAAATATTTGATTCCAATCCAGGATTCAATGTACCGGTAGTAATAGTATTGAATCTCAGAGATTGATTACTATTTCCCGCCGTATCTTGGGGTAATTCTAAGAGTTGGAAATTATAATTTCCTGTAGTTGAACTATAATAACCGTAAGTTTGTAAGTTGTATTCTCCAGTTTGAGCTAAAGTCACAACTCCTTTATCGTAGCGAGAATCGTGGTTATTAAAGATGTAACTACCATCGGGGTTAACTAATCTGGCTCGAACGAGCCAATTATTGTTGTTGAGACTATCAAAGAAAATTTGGGTTCCTGCTGTAGCAGTGAAGTGGTGATTGATAACTTCTCCTGCTGCGAATGTTCCACTATAAGCTGTATTGAATCCGGTGTGGGGGATAGAAGCTGGAGTATTATCTGTAACTTGAAAGCTATAATCCACTGAATTGCTACTGTCACCAATAATGGCTAGGGTGTAAG
>JH610746.1 GCA_000252485.1 Prochloron didemni P4-Papua_New_Guinea
TTAATCTTCTTTTGCTCCTGCTTCAATTAGTAGTTGAATTATTTCAGTATTTCCTATTTCTTTGGCTAGGCTCAAAGCGGTACTTCGATTATTATCTTGGGTGTTAACATTTGCATTTGCTTTAATTAATAATTTAATTATCTTTATCTTTGTTTTTATTATTTTTGGAGCATCTGAACCACGCGATTCTTCACGAGACTTAAACTGAGAAGCTAACATTAAAGCAGTTTGACCCCTGCTGTTTTGAATATTTACATCTGCTTTCCATTTAAGTAATACTTCAACACTAGATAGTTGATTTTCTCTTACAGCATCCATTAGACAGGTATCTTTGTCTTCATCTTCATAAAATTGATTGATATTAATACCAGATTCAACTAAAAAGTTTATTGCTTTAGTATTTCCATTACGTACACTGGAAAAAAGCGAAGATGTTTCTGACCATTTTTTTAAATTTGTAGAAGTTAGAGGGGCTAGATAATTAAATATTTCGTAATGACCATTAAGAACAGCTACTTCTAATGTAGTTCCTGTATTGTTATCAAATAAATTAACATCAGCACCTTCATTAACCAAAATCTTGACAATATCTAAATAACCGTCGAATGCTGCTGTCGTTAACGGAAGGTTTCCCGCAACTATTAAATTGGGTTCTGCTCCTGCTTCTAAAAGTAATTTAACAATTTGAGGATTTCCTGTTCTAACTGCTGCATCTAGAGGACTTGTCCATCCACCGTAATCTGGATGCGCTCCTGCTTCTAATAATTCTTTGATAATTGTTATATTTTCTGATTCAATTGCTGATTCCAGAGGTCTTTCTCCTTGAGGAGTTAGACCTTCTACAAGTTCTACATCACTATCAATAAGTTGTTGAATTTTTTTTAGATTGTTATTTTCAATGGCTGATAACAGTTCTCTTAAGTCTCTTAAATTCATCAATTTAGCTTGAGTTAACTCAAATTAGTTAAATTATTTTATTCAATTATTTTGAGTAAATACATAATGACATTTTTTTGTCTAGCTTCTCTAGCTAGTTGTTTTTCATTCTCTAGTAGCAATCTTAGTTGAATATTGTATTAGTTCTACTATTGAGATTTTTTTCTGCTATTTGCTGTAATTCTGGCGAAGTAAGAGGAAATAAGTAATCGTAAATTTTTTTGCAGCGTTCATATTGATAAGCATAAGAAGCACTGCAACAGCCATAGGCTGCCAAATTCAAAGGAAATTCATCTGGCTCTATCCCTCCTAAGTTTACATCTGCTCCTGCTTCTACTAACGTTTTAACCATATCGTAACATTCGTTATCGACTGCATACATTAAAGCAGTCCAGTCACTATCGCTACTATCCTTTTCGTTTATATTCTCTTGAATAGGAACTAATTCTAAAAACTCTTCCCAATATCCAAAAATTCAATAGCTCTAATTAATCTTCCTAACAAGTCGTTTTCAGAAACAATATAATTACCGTACATTTTTAAGCACTACTTTTTTAACTATTCATGTTTTAATAAGTTTAAAACATGAGGAGGTCTCGATCAACAAAATGAATAAATATCCCATAGAGGGAATCATGGGTATTAGAGCGTGTTTAAAAAGCCAGCAGATGGGGATTGTAGAAGCGGGAAAAGACAGAAATTCATACCTTATACGAGATATTATCAACCAAGATAGTCGTAGGTGTAGTCAATGGTTTGATTCTTGTTGCAATGATTTCCAGACACGAATTAAGCCATCAGTACTACCAACCATGATTGTATTCTTATTAGGACTTGTAGTTAAAATTGGAACTCCGTAAAATTCACTATGCAATAGTAAAACTTGTTTTCTTGTTTTGATATTCCACAATCGAACAGTTCTATCGAGACTTGCGCTAATAATTAAATCTTGATCTGCAATATTTACGATATGGATTATACTATCAGAGTGTCCTATAAATGTTTGTAATATGTTTCCCACTTCTATATTCCAACAGTAGAAATCTTCTTCATATTCTCCCCCGCTAATAATAGTATTATGCTTTTTGCTCAAGCAAAGAGAATAGACATAATTTGGAGTATTAATATTTTTGATTTCATTTTCTGACCACAAATCCCAAATTTTTATCGAACCATCTTCACTACCAGTAAAAAGCGTAGCTAAATCTTCAGTAATTATTAGTTGCTCGACTGACTTTACATGTCCTTTAAGAGAAAAAAATAATTCTCTTTTGTCCAAATCCCAAACGTTAATCATTCCATCTTCATGACCACTGATTAATAACATTCCAGTATTATCAATACAAATCGATCTAACTGCTGAAGAACATGAAAGACAGTGAATTTGCTTTCCATTGTTCAAATTCCAAAGTTTAATTTTCTTATCTTCTCCACCACTGATAAATAATTCTAAATCCAAGTTAAGGGCGACAGAACGAATCCATTTTGTATTGTGAGCTTTACGAATATGGTAAATTACCTCGCCTGTTTCTAGGCAGCCTGCTTTGATATCTCCACAAAAATGACCTGAAACAAAAGTTGTTTCATCTTTCCCTATAGCAAAACAATAAGGGGCTGGACGCCATTGAAATTCATGTGAAAATTTAATACAATGCTTATCGTTCATTTTGCTCACTTTATAAGTTTAAATTGGAAATGAAATTTTGGTTCTGCTTTAGCTCAAGATTTATCTATTAACGACGTGGCAAAATAGTTATCAAAAGCATAAGCACTCCTTTAGAAGCAGCTAATTTTTGTAAATCAGCTTTTTGCGGTTGTGTTCCATCGCGTCCAGCAATAAAAGCCATAATTGGAGCATAGCTACGTCTCCCATTTCTAGCAAATTTAGTCATAGCATTAAATTGTCTACGTTGATGTCCTTTCACATAGCTTTCGTGCATTCTATCTACGTTAATTTTTACATCTCCAATTAGCCAGCTTTTAGGTCTTCTCTCTAAAGGTGGTTCACTTTTCACTATAAAATCAACATTGGGAGAACGCCCTCTTGTATTGAAAGGATCATCTAGTGTTCCTTTTCTGTTTCTGTTATTTCTATGATGTTCCCTCGCTTCATCTTTTCCTGGACGAATTTGACAATTTAAACCATTATCAAGAGGTCTTCCTTGTGGTGATAATGGAACTTCAAACCATAAATTTTCAAAGAAATCGGGCATAAATTGGCTTGCAAAATTACAAATTCCTTTAATTAGTGTCCCTTCAAGTTTAGAACCCCTTCCATTTACGGCCCGTAAAATTCGGTCGCTTCCAGGTACAACAGATCTTAAATAACCAAGAAACAAGTTACCAACTACTTCACCAACTTTATCTTCAACAAAATCTCTTCCTGCGCCAATAGCTGATTGTCTGATTCCTTGTAGTATATTTTGCATTGTTGAACTAGTGTTTAATTCAACTAGGGTAAACATCCCAGTCGGGTCCGAATAAACATAAGGATTATTATAAACAAACTGATAAGGATTACTACTCTCCGGCTCGTACTCAATCAACTCCACAGAATCGCGACTAACAAACCGACCACTCTCAGGGTCATAATCCCTCGCCCTAAAATGATACAAATCAGTCCGCGAAGACAACCACTGACCCTGGAACCTAAAATCACCG
>JH610747.1 GCA_000252485.1 Prochloron didemni P4-Papua_New_Guinea
GGAAACAGGGGGGAAACAGGGGGGGAGGGGGGAGCCTATAAAGTCTCCAGTTGATCAAGAAAATTTAGAGTGTAGGGTGCGTTCGTAACGCACCGGCCATCGTGTTTTTTTTCTACATTAAAATTTAACTTCTAATAGTTATATAAGAGCATGAACATCAAAGTATCTTGTTTTTCCATGAGTTTGGTGCGTTGAGAACGCACCCTACAAAACTATTCCCTCTTCCCTATTCCCTGTTCCCTATTAGTAAAAAATTGGGGTTTTGTTGTAAAATATCAGTTAAAGTATCGGTCAAATTTTGAGAGCGGGCCCATAACAACCGGGCGATCGCGTTCTCTGTTTGACACAGTACTTGACGGTCTAATAATGACTGTTCTATATAGGCTCGATCCCATTCAGGATAAGTCACACCTATGCGACTACTTTCCAGTATATAGGTCTTATAATCTAGATAATCCCACCGATCTTCTGTAAAATAAACTACACCTGACACAACTCGATTGTAACGATAAGGCACTCGGGCGTTCCGTTCGGCAGCATGGATTTGGGTGGAAAAAAGTTCTTCTAAACCAATATTTAAAATCACATAGTTTTGGGTATTCAAATAATCGAACATGCTGCCCTCTCCGTAGGTAAGACTGTAATCTATTCCTTTGAGGTTCTCTAGATAAGATGAAGTATCTGCTACACTATAAATAGGATCTGGGGTTCTATAGGTGGCAAAATTTTTTCTCACTTCTTCCGAGAATCTTCCTACTTCCGAACGAGAAAATATTCGATGATAAATACCTGTATAGCGAAAACTCGCATTGGTATAGGTAGGGGTTATTATTGTTATCGGAGAAAGTACATCGTAAAGTACTCCAATAATCTTTTCTGTTATAGAAGTATAATCCAGTTGGAACTCCTGCCTGAATCCTTTAACCCGTGCGTGAAGAAAGATAATTTTTCCGGAAGGTACTCTTGCAGTTTCAATAAGTTCAATTAAACAATCTCTCAGTTGTTCTATTTTTTGTTTGCTCATCTTAGTTCTTCTGTAGCAATGGTATTGGATTCAATGTATTGGTTAGTACAGGATTGCAATCGTTCTCAGGCAGCAACGTCATTAATACCTGAGAGGCAACACGTCTTGCATGAGCAAGATTGCGGTCAATGGCATTAGTATAAAAGTGTACCCCTCGAGTTAATTGCCCCAAAACATATATATTAGGAGACAGTTTACCATCTTGATTAAAAGGGTTAAAACTGGAAAAATCAACATCAATACCGCCACAAGGATGGGAAGTCAGATATCCATCATCCATCAACTGTCTTAATAATGGCATGGAGGTCTTAGCAAGATCCATACCTGCACCAGTGCCATTAATCAGCCAGAGAGTTTCCCCTAACTGCTGGGAACCATTGCTAAGTTGAAAAACACCTTTTGTTGGCTCGTACTTAGCTTTAATATTTCCTCTTAACACCTGAAGTTGCTGAGACTCAAGTAATTGCAAGATAAACTTGGCATTAGGTAACGGCATGGCATGGCGGTTTGTCATCCAAATGGATAAGAATTTTCTGTCAAATTCAAGCCGATGTTTTAGAGGCATGGCATGCCAAATTACTTCTATAATATCGGAAGTTGACCCCAGAACTTCTTGCCAGCCAATGGCACCGGACTCCGCTACTTTAACTTCTTCCCGCAGTATTTCCACTGGGGTTTTGCTTGGACATCGGTATAACTTCCAGGGAGTGTGATCGTTAATCTTCTTAATCTCTTCATGGAAAAGTTTAAAAACCAGCTGCCATGTTAAACATTTTAAATCGGGACCGGAACTAGCAGCTAAATCCAGTAATTTTTGTTTAAAATCTCCTAAATAGGTAGATTTCTTACTACTAGCTTGAACTTTGGGTAATAACCCGCTTCTGGATACAAATTTAATTGAACCAGTATGACCTTGATTAATCAGGGTTCTGGCAACATCAACAGCAGTTAAACTGGAACCCAAAATAACAATATCTTGGTCAAAAGGTATTTTTTTTAGCTTTTCCCAGGGCCATGGGGATGAAAAATATCCCCCTATTCCTTCTAACTCAATATAGTTGGTGGAAGGTAAATTTCCTAGGGCCAAAACCGCTTGATGGGCAGGAAATATGCCTTTGTTTTTTAGGTATAATTTCAAGCCATCTCCATGCTCCTCAAGTGAAATAACCTCGTCTGTAATTACTTCTAGGGATACAGGATAGTTTTCTTTATAACTAAAGAGTTTAGAAGCAATATCCGTTAAATATTGGCCGTATAAATAACGAGGAAGATAACGAGGAGCTAATTCCTTAAAGTTAGAAGTATATTCATGGAAATAGTCTTGTTGGTCGTACCAGTTTTGAAAATCAAAGGGATTGGAGTTGGAAAAACCCATGGTATCAGTAGGCATGTTAATCAAATGCCCTGGATATGTTGTACTGTAAGCCAAACCTGGACCAATCACAGGGGACTTTTCAATCAGTACGATTCGCATCTGCAATGAAGGGCAGATTTGATTGCTAAGTTCATCAAGGAATTTAACAACTGCCAGCCCTGTTGCTCCTCCTCCAATAATGGCAATAGTCATCATAGTGGATAGTGGATAGTGGATAGTTGATAGTTGATAGTTAACCTATAGCGCTTCGCGCTGGTGTCGTTACATGCTACATTTTTTATACAAAAGTGCTGCATCGGCTGCATCACCTTTGTACAAAGTGAAAGGGGCATTTTTCTGCACGAACTCTTAATTGCCTGCACTGCCCTTCGACTTCGCGGTCACTGAGCGTAGCCGAAGTGCAGGGACCGCGTAGCCGAAGTGTTCATTGTTAATTGTTCATTGCTCATTGCTATATTTATGAATTCTCCCCTATATCGATAGATTAGCAACTGAGTTAGGACTTACGCAAATAGCTCTAGAAACCGGGTTTCTGACCTAGATAAAACGGCTCAAATTCAGATTTTTCGTAGAGAAACCCGGTTTCTGCGTAAGTCCTATGAGTATTTTTGCTCAGAGAAAAGTTGGCTACTCTATCGATAGAGCAGGAACTGGGTGTTAAATGATGATTGATTAACCACAGATGAACTCACAGGCAAGATGCCGATGGGTGTGTTCAAAAGTAGTTGTTTGGGGCTAAATATCTATTTATCACGTGGGGTAGCCCTCTGGGCTGCCTTTCAGGGTAAGCCGTGACTATTGAGAATCTCATATTCAACTGTTTGTAACCGCACCCGATGCCGATAAACTCACAGGCAAGATGCCGATAAACTCACAGGCAAGATGCCGATAAACTCACAGGCAAGATGCCGATAAACTCACAGGCAAGATGCCGATGAACTCACAGGCAAGATGCCTGTGCCACTCAGAACGCAGATGGATTAAGATGATTAATGGCTTGGATGATTTATTATATGAAATCTGAAAAAGAATGCTACAAATATAATGACAGCGAGCAATCATTTCTAGATGAGACAACACTTCTATCTTACAAGTCCCCCTTTGATAAGGGGGATTTAGGGGGATAGTAGCAAACATTTTCGTATTTGATATTAGATAGATATCAATGAGATTACTGAAAGGATGACTAAATACGTTGTGGTGGGCGATGCCCACCCTACTCCTTTTGAATTCCTTATCTAGAGAAAAAGGCGTTGCATCTCTGTGGGATGACTTGGATATATGCCCAAAATTTTTTCCTTATTTATCAATAGTTTCAGCTCATTGAAATTGGACTATCATCCCGCAATTGTGCAACGCCGAGAAAAATGTATTGAAATATACCCAAGTTACCCAACCAACAACCAACACTCTCGCGTAGCTCAGTGCAGGCAACCAACAACCAACAACCAACAACCAACAAATGCTCTCTTATTTAACCAAACGTTTACTGATCTCTATTCCCACTCTCATTGCTATCAGTATAGTAATCTTTGCCATTCTGGCTTTAGCTCCCGGAGACCCCATGGGAGAATTTGCTGCTAACCCTTCTATCACTCCAGAGGTAAGGGAAAACATTAGGAAATCTCTCGGTTTAGACCAACCTATTTACCTGCGCTATGTTAAATGGGCCTGGGCATTTATCAGAGGGGATATGGGTTATTCTTTTACTAGCCGCAGTCCTGTTTTTGACTTAATTCTTCAACGGTTGCCCCCTACTCTCTGGGTAGTAGCTTCCGCCTATATTATCGGGGTATTAATAGCTTTTCCTTTGGGAGTTATTTCCGCCCTCAAGCGCTATTCTTTCCTGGACCAAGTTATTACTACTTTTGCTTTTCTGGGCTTTTCTCTACCCACTTTCTTTACTGGTTTATTATTGATTATTGTTTTTAGCGTTCAACTAAATTGGTTGCCTTTTATTTATAATAGCACCTTAAAGGTAACTGATTGGTCTAGTTTGGTGGCTCAAATTAAGCAGTCCATTATGCCTATTTCTGTGTTGGCCTTGTATCAGTCTGCGGTGTTGATGCGCTTCGTTCGTTCTGCTATTTTGGATGAGTTAAACCAGGAGTACGTTCGCACTGCCTATGCCAAAGGATTAAATAGCTTTGCCGTGCTGAAAAATCACATTTTGCGCAATGCCACCATTCCCATTGTTACTTTGGTGGCTTTGGATATTCCCACTATTTTTACTGGGGCATTAATCACGGAGCAAATCTTTCGTGTACCAGGTATTGGGGCTTTGCTGATTGATTCTATCTATCGCAGCGATACTCCAGTGGTAATGGCAATTACTTTTATCTATGGCCTATTAATTGTGGTGTTTAATTTAGTGGCAGATTTGACTTACGGTTTTCTCGATCCTAGAGTTAGGTATTGATTGGTTAACCGCAGATGAACGCAGATGAACGCAGATGATTTATAAGATGTATTTCCTTTTCCCCCCTATTCCCTATTCCCTATTTCCTATTATCTAAAGATTTACACACTTCAGCTGCTGTGGTTGCTGGGGGTTCTTGGGCTTCCACCAATACAGGATGGTGGCGCAATTGTTCGCAACCGATTTCTAACAAATCTTGCCAATTTTGCAGTCGCCAGGACTGCAAGGTTTTATCGTTGCTGGCGCTGATAATATACGAACCATCTGAATTAACAGCAACTGCATTTACTCTTTGATCGTGACGAGTAAAGGGTAGGCCAATAGTTTTTCCTTCTGAAGTCCACAACCGCACTGTTTTATCTTTACTGCCACTGACAATATATTCCCCTTGCAAGGCAAAAGCTACCGATGTCACTGCATCTTTATGTCCGATGAAAGGCTTCCCGATTTGATTGCCATCGAAATCCCACAACCGCAGGGTATTGTCGTTGCTACCGCTGAGAATATACTTTCCATCGGGACTGAAGGCGACAGCGTTGACAGCACCCTTATGACCAGTAAAAGGCTTGCCTATCGACTCCCCATCCTTATTCCACAATCGCACAGTTTTATCGTCACTACCGCTGACAATGTACTGTCCGTCGGGACTGAAAGCAACTGCATTAATTCCTCTTGTGTGACCCAGCCAAGGTTCTCCTACAGCTTCACCATCCTTAGTCCACAATCGCAAAGTTTCATCATTACTACCACTGACAATGTGCTGTCCGTCGGGACTGAAAGCAACTGCATTAATTCCTCTTGTGTGACCCAGCCAAGGTTCTCCTACAGCTTCACCATCCTTAGTCCACAAACGCAAAGTCTGATCTTTACTGCCGCTAATAACATGCTTTCCATCTGGACTGAAGGCCACAGCAGTGACTTTCTTCTCGTGACCCAGCCAAGGTTCTCCTACTGCTTCACCATCCTTAGTCCACAAGCGCAAAGTTTTATCTTCTCCCCCACTCACCACATATTCCCCATCAGGACTAAAAGCAACTGCTAGAACTGCCTCCGAATGTTCCGGAAAAGAAGGACCAGCTAAATTGCCTTCTAATTTCCAGGAACGGAGAGTTCCGTCATCGCTGCTGCTAATTAGATCCCCGTTAGGAGTAAAGGCCATAGACAGAATCCTGCCTTCATGTCCCACGAAGGGAGAACCAATTTGCTGCCCAGACAAGTTCCACCGCCGGATTGTCTTATCCCAACTGCCACTCAAGATATATTTTCCGTCGGGACTGAAAGCGATAGAAGATATAAGTGCTTCATGTCCTTGAAAAGGCTTGCCAATAGCCTTGCCATTGATATCCCACAACTGCAAAATATTATCCTCATCTGCACTAACTATATGCTTGCCATCAGGACTAACAGCAAGAGACACGATAGGGTCTTGGCCCTGCATAGGTTGGCCCACCAAATTACCATTTAAATCCCATTTGCGCATACTGCCGTCTAAACTGCCGCTAATAATGTATTGCCCATCGGGAGTGAAACTGGCAGCGTAGATACTATCTTCATGGCCAGTAAAAGGGGAACCGATTTTATTTCCCATTCGGTCCCACAACTGCAAAGCCTGATCGTCACTACCGGTGACAAAATACTCTCCATCTGGACTAATAGCCAGTACCGACACTTGATCTCCATGTCCTGACAAAACTTTGCTATTTCCTTGCCGATCCCACAACCGCAAAGTCGGATCGTCACTACCGCTGACAATATACTCCCCATCTGGACTAATAGCTATACTCCGAATCTCATCTGTATGTCCTACTAGCGGTTTACCCAACTTGTTGCCATGGCGGTCCCACAATTGAATTGTATTATCCCTGTTAATGGTGGCAATATATTCCCCATTAGGAGACATAACTACGTATTCAAATTCATTTTCATCACTGGGAAAGCGATCCTTTTCCCGAATCACTTGGATCGCCGCCAACAAGCTATTTTGTACTTCTGGCAAAACCTTGCCAAACTCTCTTTGACTGTCTTTTGTACTGGCGATGGCCAGCACTAAAGCATCTACTGGATTTACCGAGAGATTAAGTTGTACCCGCGCTGCTTTTTGAGTTAAGGTAGCTTTTTGCGCCTCTTTCTCCGATATACGTGCGTTGATGCCAAAAACAATAGACACCACCGTTGCCACGGCCATACACCCCACAAAAGCAGCCCCAGTAAGTAGTTTCATCCGGCGGTTGTGGCGCTGCCGC
Source organism: Prochloron didemni P4-Papua_New_Guinea (assembly GCA_000252485.1). GTDB lineage: Bacteria > Cyanobacteriota > Cyanobacteriia > Cyanobacteriales > Prochloraceae > Prochloron > Prochloron didemni. Next base: position 7,062 of record JH610747.1, read on the forward strand.
TGAATGCTGCAAGCAATAAATTCCTGACCCGTACTTGACAACAAGCCCAACTCATGATAGTCCTGGAGGTAATTCTCTGCTTCGCTCAAGCGGGGTCCGGCCAATAAGTAACTGGGGGATTTTCCTTGTTCAATCCACTCCACTGCCGCAGCCTCAATTTTGCGTTCCATTCTAATAGCATCCCGGTGTTCGTTCATCCAGGAGCGCAGTTGGGGCCAATGGCGAATCAAGGCTTCGTGAGCCACGTCCACGGCAGTTACCGTATCCTCTTCCGATTCCCTGCCCCTGGCTTGTAGTTGGCTGGTCACCACCAATCTGGCATCCGCCAACTTCTGCAACAACCCTTCTATTAACTCCGCCGATTCCTGTTTATCAATCAAGTCTTCTTTGAGTACCTGTCTTCTCGTGTCTTCTGTCCCTTCTCCCAATTGAGTTAAGTTTAAAAAGATGCGCTTGGCTGCCAACTGTTCTGCTGCTGTTAGCTCTTCATAAACCTCGTCGGCTCGTTGCCTTAAGGCTCCGTTTACTCCCCCCAATTTGCTATATTCAGCTAAAGTCAAGCGATTCACTTGCCGTCGCCGCCACAGTTCTGTGAGGGTATATTGGAGCAGAGGCAAGCTGGCTGGTCCTTTAACATCTTCCAGCATCAGTTCTACCAACTCCCGCTCTACCTCCAAGCCTACTTTTTTGGCTGGTTCGGTAATGGCTTCTGCCAATTCTTCCTGATTCATGGGAGTGACAGGAATCAAATTATCTTTGATTTTCTGGACCAAGCCTCCGTATTCCTGTTCGGCGCACTTGCCCAAAAAATCCGCTCGCATGGTTAAAATGAGACAGAGTTTATTTCCGACTAATTCCAAACCTCTCAGAAGACAGTGGAAAAACTTTTCCCTTTCTTCTTCATTCTCCGTCAGGGTAAACACTTCTTCAAATTGGTCTGCCAACAAGATGAGGCGATTTGCTGTTACTTTAGCTTGGATTAACTCTATTAACTCTGCCAAACCCTCTGGTCCCCGTTGGATGTAAGATTTGCCATCTTCATCCACCTCCGAAGTTAAAGCGGCAGCAAGATTTAAAAGCGGATTTTGTCCTGGTCTGAAGATGACCACGGGCCAACTATGGCTTCCACTCAAACGAGTTCCCAATTTTAATTGATGTAACAATCCTGCCTTGACGAGGGAAGATTTGCCGCTGCCTGATGCACCTACTACTGCCAGGAAATTGCTGCAGCGTACTAATTCTAATAATTCATCGGTGAGAGCTGTTCTACCATAGAAATATTGAGCATCTTCACTGTTAAAATCAAAGGGTTCTAATCCTTTATAAGGACAAACTCCCGCCATTAATACCGCTTGTTCCATCTTCTCAGTTTCTCCAGTGAGAAGAATTTCTCCTCCGGTGTTGTGAAACAGGGGTCGTTGGCGGGAAGATTTTAATCGCTGATTGAGATAATCTACCAAACTATAATTGGTGACCCAGCTAGAAGGATGATTGTCTGGGTTCAGTCCTGGTAAGAGAGACCCGGTGAGAACTCCGTGGGCCTCTCCTACTTGCTCGTAAGCTACTTCAAAATCCCTGGCTGCCGCAATAAAACAGCGATCACGTGCCTTCCCCACTGTACCGGGGTCTCCTTCGCCAAAATTGAGTAGAGCGCCGCTGTGACAGCAGTCCAACCAGACAATTTGCTGCCGTACTGGGGATGCTTGTAATAACTGACGCAACCAGCGCAGGGATACTCCCCAGTTATTTTTGAGGGGATTGGTATCGCTAGCGGCTAGAAATCCTTCTCTCATGCCGCTGGAGTCGTCCAGCAAACCATGTCCGGCGAAGAAGAGTAGAGCGGTGTCTGGAACGCTGGTGGGAGGGTTAAATAGTTGAGATATGGCCTTTTTAAGTTGATTTGCTTTGGGCAGTTTCCTCGTAGTTGGGTTGGGGTCTACCTGCCAACTGCAATATTGATGTATTGAAGGGAACCGCTCCACGCGAAAATTCCCGTAGGTTTCGAGGACTTGGGCGATGGCTTCTGCGTCCGCTGCTGGTTTGATTAGATGTCGTGATTTTCCCCCTGGTTTATCTTTCAGTAAGGGGTAGCGATTGATGCCTACGACTAACGCTTCTCTACTCATCTGAAAACTTATTTTTTATTTAGCTTGTTGGATTGCTATTCTTATATAATTATCTTAGCATGAAAATAACAATCAATTCACTAGATTTTATGAATTTAGCAACAAACACAACGTTACTGGCCCTGATGCTCTCCCTGAGAGAGCTAGAAACTCCTTTAAGCCATGAGGAAAAGTCCGCATTTGCAGAGGCAGCGGACCAACTCTCCCTGGACCCAGATATTTGGTCTTCGGACGTCGAACCCAATTTAATTGCTACTATTGAGGCTAATAACAGTCTCAATTCTCTCTTCCAAAAGACTAAAACTCAATTGGAGAAAGTGGGGGATAATCTTCCTGGGGATTTATTACCTACTGCAACAGAATTAGCAGCAGTCTTGGCTCAAGAAGAGGAGATCGTTACTAGAGGTTTTCTGCCAGAAGTAGAAGAAGAAGAGGACACGGACGAAATTAATAATATGGCCATTAGTATTATGGCCACAGGAGATCCTGCTGCAACTGCTAAAAAGTTAGATAGTTTGGAGAAACTGAAAAATTTTCTCAATTGATAAGAGGGGACTATCCCCCTAAATCCCCCCAGGGCAAGCCTTATCAAAGGGGGACTTTGAGAAGTAGGGTGGGCATCGCCCACCACAAGGTTATTTATTTCCTCAACAAATAAATTGACCGATTAGTTATATGAATTACGAAGATATTGGCTACAAATAGATTATTTAGAGTAGGTTGGGTTTCGCTATCGGGAGACCCAACCTACAATTATTTATAACTAGATAGCTGTATAACTATCAACTATCCACTATCCACTATCAACTGCTATAGCCTCAATCCTTTCTCTTTCAAGAATTTATCAAGCCAAACTGTATTTTTCTTAGATAAAGCTGGGATTGGTTCTTGATTGTATTTAAGAATTGAATTGTAACTTCCTAGTTGGTAGATTTCATCTAATAGCTGTTTTAAATCTACCAATATTTCGTCTCCCGAACGTAAAGGTAAAGGAAAAGTTGGGATGGCATCTGGGAGATTAAAAGTATATAGTTCTGCGTGAGGACGGGTTTCACTTTTGCTGACTAAAATACGATAGTCACTAATAATCTTTTCGCTAATAATCGGCATAGGTTGCCCTTTGCGGAGCAAGTCTATTTCCACTAAATGAGTTTTGCTATCTAAAACTCGTTCTCGTTTGGCTAAATACTTTTCTCTTCCTTTACCTCCTTTCTTGTTGATAGGAGAAAGGATTTCAATGGCTGTAATAACTTCTCCTGTTCCGACTTTCTTTACTTCTAAATAACCTTGTCTGATAGTTATTGGTAGGGGAACTTTTACTTGGAGGGGTTTGGTGGGGGGAGGAGCCACTGCAACTCCACCATCATTAGATGGGATGGTAGGGGTAAAGTCTTGTATAATTACATCATCGGGAATACCAATTAAAGTAGATTCTTGACTACTATCTTCATAGATTCGCACTTCCACTGCGACAAGATAGTGAGGGCTTAATTTAGGACCCAGGGAGTTAGCAATGGCAGTAATGAGTCGAAGATGAACTCCTGGCCAAAAATCTGGGTCTTCTAAATAAGGATTCATTCCGGGAAATGGTGAAGTCATGGCGGTAATGTTTAATTTACTGGTATCTCAATATTATAGCAATGAGCAATGAACAATTAACAATGAACAATTAACAATTAAGAGGTTGATAAGAAAAATGCGCATGCACGCTTTATATAGAGGTGATACACCAGATGCAGTATCTTTGTATAAAGACTGTGGTATGTAACGACACTTTACTCGCGAAGTGCTATAGATATTATAAACAAGTATTCTATCATTTGCAATAAGCCTTGATAGAATACTTGGAAGCTTGTAGACCGATTATTTTCGGGATTCATATAATGAGAGATTTCTCTCGCTGCTTGTATTTTGCTCAAACCACCTTTATGATAACCATATCGCTTGAGTAGTTTTTCTAATGCTTCTGCAGTTCCACCTTTAATAGCATCTGGATTCCTATATTTTGCTTGATTAACTATATTTTTCTTAACCTTCGGTTCAGCTTGAATAATAGCTTCTATATCTCCAAAAAACCAGGCTTCTAATTCTTCAATGGCTATAGGATTCAATACTTGAAATGGTCCATCTAAACCAGTTGACAGTTGATAGTGGACAGTTGATAGTTATACAATAACCGGTTGGTTACTTTCACTCAATAGTAAACACGTTCATAGGCCAGTATATAGATGTACCTCATGAGTTCAAGGAACGCTATAAATAACCTATTGAATTAAGAGTTACGAACATTCAAAAAATTTTCCATCCACAATTGACCTAATAATGCTCCTTCATTGATGAATTCTTGAACTCCTGGGATCTCGGCAGCACATTTTGCTTGTGTATAGCCTTTTTCGTCCCGATAAAGTAACCGCAGTTCCTTTGGTTTGAGAACATCTACAAAAAAGGGTGAATGGGTTGTCACCATTAACTGAGTATTTCCAGAAGCAGCGCGACATTCTTCAGCTAATTCTGGCAATAAACGAGGATGGATGTGATTTTCTGGTTCTTCAATCCCTATCATCTGGGATGGGTTGGGTTCGTATAATACTGTTAAATAGGCTAGCATTTTTAATGTGCCATCTGAGGCAAATTTTGCTAGAATTGGTTCGTTAAAAGGAGCATCTTTAATTTGTAGTAACAGTCTGCCATCTTGCATGATCGATGCTTCAACTTTTTCCAGACGTGGTACTCTCTCTGAAAGAGTATTAAGAATTTTTGCCAATCGCTGGGGATGTTGTTCTTTGAGGTATTGGATAACGTTGGGCAAATTGTCTCCAGTGGGAGATAATCTTTCCTGGGAACCTGCTTCTGGTATGGTGCGAGTGTTGTCTGCTGTTAAATAGGAAAGATACCAGTCGGTAATAAAACGACGCAAGGCGCTGACACGAGGATGTTTGGCAAATTGTCCTAAGGTACTAACTGCCAAAAATTCAGGATATTCTAGTTTTTCTTCTACTCTTTCATCTTTTTCGTCTGGCATTTCACCGGTAATTACCTTTCCTTCTCCATTTTTGAAGTCTAGAAATCGAAAAGGTTTTCCGTGTTTTTTTCTTCTCCATTCTAGCCATTCTTCTAAAATATAAGGACTGTTATTCTTTTCATTAATGGCTACATGATAGGTTATGAGAGGAGATTTTGATTTCTCGCGATATTTCAATTCAATGACTATTGCTCCTTCTGCACCTCTAGTGCGTAATTGTTTGAATCTTCCTCTTCTATCCCAGGCTTTGCGCAATCCTACTGTAAAGCATTCAGATAAAAAAGCAAAAACATCAAAGATGGTGGATTTCCCACTACCATTTGGTCCTAAGAAGACAGTAAGGGGAGTAATTTTTTTTAATTCTAAGTCTTCAAGGGAGCGATAGTTTCGGACCCGCAGGTATTCAATTCGGGGAATAGATAGTTTTGACATATAGCAGTTGAGAGTTGACGGTGGAAATTAATGGGGAAGGACAAGTGAGTCTTTTGGGTACTGGAGGGAAAGTGGGTACTAAAGGGGCAATTAAACTCAAGTTTAAGCGGAAAGATGGCTAATTGGGGAATGGCGCTCGCGAAGCGATCGCGCCAATCTTGGAGACAAAAACTGGAAGTGTTTCCCGTGGGTTAGAAACCGGGTTTCTTACTAAAATCTCGGTATCTATCTCAAAATAGTAGAAGAAACCCGGTTTCTTGGCAATAGATTCCAGTTTTCAATTGGCTCTAGTTTTAATAGGTTGGGTAGAGCGATCGCCCTATTCAAATCAACTTTGCCTTGTTGGGTAGAGTTACCTCAACCCAACCTACAATAAGAATCCAGATTATTAGTTTAGTCACGCCAATACTCTATAATAAAAGATAAATAAACCATCGCCAAACAACAATATCCTTGTGGCACAGGCATCTTGCCTGTGAGTGAAGAAGCGGTTAAACAACAAACAACTAACTAAATATATTCCAGTTTTCAATTGGCTCTAGTTTTGGTAGGTTTCCTAGAGCGATCGCCCTACCCAAATTAACTTTGGCTTTTGTTGGGTTTCGTTACCTCAACCCAACCTACAATAAGAATCCAGATTTTTAGATATGTCAAGCCACCAAACTTATTACTATACAACCTCAAAAATTCATTAAGAGAAAGGGAAACAGAAGGAGAGCGATCGCGCAGGGATCTGCGAAGAACCCGCGCCAACCTTTGAGCCAAAAACTCCGGGAAGAAATCCTTATGAAAGTTTTTCCCTTGGGTTAGAAACCGGGTTTCTGGGAAAAAGTTGGGAATTTATGCAAAAGTAATAGTAGAAACCCGGTTTCTTGGCTGAATACATTCCAGTGTTCAATTGGATCTAGTTTAGTAGGTTGGGTAGAGCGATCTCACTACCTATATCAACCTAGGCTTTTGTTGGGTTTCGTAACCTCAACCCAACCTACAATTTATTCCAGATTTTAGATGTGTCAAGCCACCAAACTTATTTCTATACAACCTCAAAAATATATTAGGAGAAAGGGAAACAGAAATAGAGCAGGCTCTTCGCAGATACCTGCGGGATCGCGCCAACCTTTGAGCCAAAAACTCCGGGAATAAATCGTTATTAAAGTGTTTCCTGTAGGTTAGAAACCGGGTTTCTTACTAAAATCTCGGTATCTGCCCCCAAAATATTAGAAGAAACCCGGTTTCTGGGTTGAATACATTCCAGTTTTCAATTGGCTCTAGTTTTGGTAGGTTGGGTAAAGCGATCGCCCTATCCAAATCAACTTTGGCTTGTTGGGTAGAGTTACCTCAACGGAACCTACAATAAGAATTCAGATTTTTAGATGTGTCACGCTAATACTCTATTATAAAAGATAAATAAACCATCGCAACTAAAAATATCCTTGTGGCACAGGCATCTTGCCTGTGAGTTCCGAAGCGGTTAAACAACAAACAACTAACTAAATACATTCCAGTGTTCAATTGGCTCTAGTTTTAGTAGGTTTCCTAGAGCGATCGCCCTATCCAAATCAACTTAGGCTTGTTGGGTTTCGTTACCTCAACCCAACCTACGATGGAATAAACTTCGGTAGTATCGCAATAAGAGACAAAAAAGGAAAAGATGATATTATAGAAATTATGTTGATCCAAACGCTCTATGATTTTATAATTATAATTACTGTTGGTAAGTTACAGAAGAGAAATAACTGTCAACTGTCAACTGTCAACTATTTTTGGAGTAAAGATGGTTTCAAGCAAATTATTAGATTTGGAAAATTCAATCGATAATTTATCTGCAGAAGAAAAGCGATGGTTGCTGGATAAAATTGTCGAGCAAATGGGAAAAATTGCTGAAGATGCTAACCCCAGACAGGAGCTACCAAATATTAAGTACAATAATGAGGTTAAACCGATTTGGGAAATCGCTGTAGAAATCGGAGCTAAGATTCCTGAATCTGAATGGGAAAAAGTGCCGAGGGATTTGTCAAAAAATTTTGACCTGTATCAAGGTTCCGGAGAATGAGAGCAGTTTTTGCGGATACAGGCTATTGGGTCGCTTTACTTAATCCTAGAGACGAATTACATCAAAAAGCGCAAGAATTAGCTAAAACCATTGGTTCGCTTTATATTTTTACTAGCGAAATGGTTTTAGCAGAGGTTTTAAACGATTTTTCTAAAAGGGGCGAGTTTTTTCGTCAGACTGCCATTGAGTTAATTGAAAGTCTCTATAGTCATCCTAATGTGACGGTAGTTAGGCAAAGTAGCAATCAGTTTCAGGAAGGGTTATTATTATACAAACAAAGGCGAGACAAAGAATGGAGTATCACAGATTGTGTTTCTTTCAAGATAATGGAACAATATGGCATTACAGAAGCTCTTGCCTACGATAAACATTTTTATCAGGCAGGTTTTATTTCTTTATTGCGGGATTAGAAATAGGGCGGGCTCTTCGCAGATCGCTTCGCGAGCGCACCAACCTTTGAGCCAAAACTCCGGGAATAAATCGTTATTAAAGTTTTTCCCGTGGGTTAGAAACCGGGTTTCTTACTAAAATCTCGGTATCTATCTCAAAATAGTAGAAGAAACCCGGTTTCTTGGCTAAATACATTCCAGTTTTCAATTGGATCTAGTTTTGGTAGGTTGGGTAGAGCGATCGCCCTATTCAAATCAACTTTGCCTTGTTGGGTAGAGTTACCTCAACGGAACCTACAATAAGAATCCAGATTGTTGGTTTAATCACGCCAATACTCTATAATAAAAGATAAATAAACCATTGCAAACCAAAAATATCCTTATTCATCTGCGTTCATCTGTGTTCATCTGCGGTTAAACAACAAACAACCAACAACAAAATGACAGAAATAATCTATCCCACCCTAGACTTATTCCTCTACGACCTAAGAAGTGGCTTAGGAGAAAGTGAAGCGGAAATTGAAAAATCCCGGGAATCTTTCAGCCAAAAACTGCCAGAAGGAATCCGCACAGAATTATTTCAACAAGACAGTACCTTTGATGTAGAATATACGGAACTGTTACAACCAGCGGCGAAACAATTTCAAGCTACCAGGGACTCAAAACTTTTAGAGGGGTATTACTATCCCGTCCGTCTTGGAGATAGTTACGGTTTGTTATTAGACTGTTCTATCGAGAACCAAACTGAGCCTCAACCTGCCACATCTTTTACTCTTCTGAAACAAGAAATTGAAGCTAAACTAAATAACCAACAGCCAACTCTGGGTCAAACTTGGCTGATTTCCGCCATTGTACCCAACTTAGAACAGCAAAACTCAGCTAATCTAGCCAAATCTTGCTACGAAGCATTAAGGCCAGAAGGAAATTGGAAAGTAGAATTAGGAGAACGAGAAGGGAACTTTTTAGGTGGGAAAATATTTGAAACCCAACGCTATGGTTTAGTACTGAAAGAAGGAGCAAAAAAAGCAGAAAAGATCCAGGATATTCAAAATAGCCAGCATGTAGTCATTATACTCTATCCCGATATGGCTGCCGCACAGAAAGCAGCTAAATTTTATAGTGATTGGATGCGGTTATTTTACTATCGCCACAAAATACTTTGGTGTTACGGACAAAGCAGACTGTTAAAAAGTCGTCTCAGCAACTACTTTATTAATATTCAAGAGAGTCTGAAATTGATGCGACAAGAAGATAAGCAAAGTTTAGATTTGCAAGACCTCCAAAGAACTTTGGGAAAAGTACAAGACTCCTTGGTTCCTTATACTGTGGATTTAAGTTTGCTGGATTTTCAAAGTCAAACCATTCAAACTAATTTAGGTAATTATGACAAAAGATTGGAGAAAATAGCCAACAAAGGAGGAGAGGAAAGCAATCTAGAATTTTTCCAAGAATTTAGCAACGAAGTTTCAGATAACTACTTACAACAAATTGAACAAGATAGTTCAAAACTTCAGAAGGGTTTGTCTTTGTTGGATACTTCTATTCAAACTCTGGGAGGTCAAGTAGAGATAGAAAAAGCGCAGAACCAAAAGTTGTTTCAAAATCTTATTTATTTTTGGGGAGCTGGGGTGACAGTCTATAGAACTGTTACTAATTGGTTGGAAAAGTTGTTGGTTTTAGACCCAGCAAAAGAATTGGCTTTCTCTGCTATAATTACAGTCATCGCTATGGTAATATTTATCCGAGTCTATGTTTGGTGGAAAAAGCGTTCTTGAGGTTTTATCCCCCCCAGCCCCCCTTAATAAGGGGGGAGCAAGAAGTCCCCCTTATTAAGGGGGATTTAGGGGGATATCAACTCCTACCAATTTGTATATCCCTAACTCGAATGGGAACACAAGCATGAGTCATTTGAGCTATCTGCATGGGTTCTCCTTTGCCACACATATTGGTGCCGCACTGCTGTAACTCTGATTCAGGAGCGATCGCGTCCACCCGATTCCAAAAATCCACTGTATTACTTTGATAAGTAACGTTCTTCAACATTCCTGCAATTTTACCCTTTTTCACTTGCCAAAAAGCATCGCCGCCAAATTGAAAATTCCGTCGCTGTTGGTCGATGGAAAAGCTGCCTGTACCGTCGATTAAAATCCCTTCTTCCGTATCGGCAATCATTTCGGCTAAACTAGCGGTATGGCTGCCCCCTGTAACTCCAGGTTCCAAGCCTAAGTTGGGAATCCGCACCATGGGGACGCTGGACCAACTATCGGCTATAGCGCTACCGTTACTGCTACCCCGACCTAAGCGATAGGCAGTTTCTCGGTCTGTGAGATAATCGACTAAAATGCCATCTTTCACTACATGCCACTTTTGCGCCTTCACTCCTTCATCGTCGTAACCCATAGTTCCCCTGCCTCTGGGTTGAGTGTGATCGGCCACGAAATTAATCCAAGGTGCGCCATATTGCAATTTACCTAGTTTATCGGTAGTGGCAAAGCTAGTGCCAGCAAAATTAGCTTCATAACCGTAAACCCGGTCTAGTTCTGTAGGATGTCCCACTGATTCGTGAATAGGCAGCCAAAGATGAGTAGGTTGGAGAATGATATTGCGGCGAACTCCCATAGGACCTTCCGGGGCGTTTACCTTTTCAATGGCTTCTTCTGCCACTCGGTTCACATTAGCTAATAAATCCGCTTTATCTATATGTTCGTAACCTAAATTTAAAGGGTCACGTTGGTAGCTGCGACTTTGAGCGTCTCCATTAACTACGGCAGTGCAGCCAAACCCGGCATAACTGCGATAAATAGTCTGTTGGATGAGGGAACCTTCTGTGGAAGCAAAGGTCTTTTCTTCTCGATTAAAGCGCAGGAAAGAATAGGCTTTTTTGATTCCTCGTTCTCCATAGGCCAATAATTGCTCGTTAATATTTAAGAGTAATTCTGCTTTTTCCCCAATGGGTATCTCAAAAGGATCAATTTCAATGGGAGTAGTATACTTAGCTTGATAAGCTTCTACCGGCACTAACTTGACCGGTTCTTGTTGGGAAAGACGACTGCCTTTGGCAATTTCTACAGCCATGGCGACAATTCTTTTAACTTCTTCTGGAGTTTTACGGTGACTGGCAGCAAAACCCCAGGCACCATCCAGCAGTACTCGCACCCCAAAACCGGAACTGATATTATCTGCCAGGTTAGTTAGGGAGCGATCGCGTGCTGTGAGGTTTTGAGTTCCATAGCTACACAGTCTGATATCTCCATATTCGCATCCCGCTTGGCGAATCAAATCTATCGCTAGAGTAGTTAGTTCTGTAGTTGTTATTTTGGGTGGAGCTTGTACCATTTATAGTTGATAGTTGATAGTTGATAGTTGATAGTTGACAGTTGATAGTTGATAGTTGATAGTTGATAGTTGATAGTTGATAGTTGACAGTTGATAAAGCAATGCCCATCCTACAATTCTAAATCCCCCTTATTAGATATAACAATTATTAATTATCAATTTTAATTTATTGCTTGCAGGAACAATGCTATAATAATCAGAGGAACTACAGTTATAACAACTACTGCCAAAACCAATGCTCCTAAGAGCAAAAGAATAAACCCCAAATCGCTCTGTTGTCTATTTTCTGGGGAGTCTAAATGAGATTCAACTAAAGCAATATTTTTCTGATTTGCTTTCCAACCAGCATCGAACAAATCTCCCAACACTGGCACTATCCCCACCAATGTATCGATGGCAACATTAACTCCCATGCGCAAAAGAGTCTCTTTCGGTACTTCCATGCGGAATGCTTGGAAGACAATATAGGCAGAGAGAATCATTCCCAGATAGTCCCCAATGCCGGGGAATAACCCCAAAATCGGGTCGATGCCAACCCGGTAGTTGGTACCAGGTATAGGTATGGCATCGTCCAGAAGATGGGCAAGTGATCGCAGGCGATCAACTTGAGGTTGTTGGTTGTTGGTTGTTGGTTGTTTTATCATTATAGTCATATCTTGCGCAAAAATGCAAGCAAGATTAATAAAAAAGCAAGATTTCCGAAAAAGAATGGTGACATAAGCTGAAAGTCCCCCCCTGTTCTGTTTCTCCCCCTGTTCTGTTTCTCCCCCTGTTCTGTTTCTCCCCCTGTTCTGTTTCTCCCCTGTTCTGTTTCCCCCAGTGGGGGGGACCAAGGGGGGGAGGGGGATATTCCCTATGGTTGAAAATTTTGCAATTCTTCTGGTTTAACCGCTCCCTTCTCCGTAATAATCCCGCTAATTAATTTAGCCGGAGTAATATCAAAAGCAGGATTATAAAATTCAACCCCAGTGGGACAAATCACTGTTTCCCCCACTTGATATATTTCCGAAGGGTGGCGTTCTTCAATGGGTATTTCCCTACCATCCTTTAATTGAAAGTCTACTGTAGAAAGAGGAGCAGCCACAAAGAAAGGAATGTTGTGAGCTTTAGCTACTACAGCGAGAGCGTAAGTCCCGATTTTATTAGCCGTATCCCCATTGGCAGCAATTCTATCTGCCCCCACCACTACCCCATCGATCATGCCGCGATTCATGCAATGAGCCGCCATGCCGTCGGCAATCACGGTGACGGGAATACCCTCTTCAACGCATTCCCAGGCGGTTAACTTCGCTCCTTGGAGTCGCGGACGAGTTTCATCCGCGTAGACCCTTAACAGTCGTTTTTCCCGCCATGCAGAACGAATTACTCCTAGAGCAGTACCGTAGCCTGCAGTAGCCAATGACCCGGCATTGCAGTGAGTTAATAGGGTCAGTTGAGCTGGTTCTGGGGGCAAAACAGATAAGCCATGGTCTCCAATGGCTTGACAGGTTTGCAAGTCTTCTAATTGAATGGATTTAGCTGTGTCCAGCAGGGTAGCTTTAATTTCCGCTACCGAACCCAAAGTTTCATAGGCAGTTTTGAGCATGCGGGAAATGGCCCAGAATAAATTAACTGCGGTGGGGCGAGTTTGACGCAATAATCGAGCTACTTGTTCTAATTGTTTTAAGAATGTTTCGCGATCGCTAGTGTCAATTTCTCTCGCTCCCAAATACATCCCGTAAGCAGCAGCAACCCCAATAGCTGGAGCCCCTCGCACTATCATAGTTCTAATGGCTTCTGCCATATCTTCGCTGCGGTTGATACCCACTACTGCGAAACTGTTAGGTAATTGAGTTTGGTCGATGAGGACTGCTCGGTCTCCTTGCCAAACGACGGGATAGATCTGATTGTCGGTAGAAGTCATAGGGTTTTTATTTCCATTGTGGACAGTTGATAGTGGATAGTGGATAGTTGATAGTTGATAGTTGATAGTTGATAGTTATACAGTATCGTAGGTTGGGTTGAGGTCACGAAACCCAACAAACCCAGGAAACTTGTGTTGGGCGGTCCCTGAGCGACAGTCGAAGGGTTTCGCTATTGCTTAACCCAACCTACAACTGCTTATAACACTATTATATTTGTAGGCAATATTTTCAGATTCGATCTAAAAATGTACAATCTCAAAAAAACAATCTCTCTGTTCAGCCCAGGAAACTTGTGTTGGGCGGTCCCTGAGCGACAGTCGAAGGGTTTCGCTATCGCTCAACCCAACCTACAATCGCTTTTGATTTTCAATCCAGACAATGAGGTGATAGAACAATGGAAAAAGTAGAACAATATCGTCAATATGTTGAAGAGATATTATTTAAATATACCCAATATCCATCCAATGATGATATTGAAGTACATCTAATTGTGGATAGAGAAGGGAATCATTATCAACTGTTTCATCTAGGTTGGAGAGGGAACACTCGAGTTTATGGCTGTGCAATTCACGTACAGATTAAAGAAGGAAAAATTTGGATCGAACACAATAGCACTGAAATTCTCATAGCCCAAGAACTAGTTGAAAAAGGTGTGAATAAACAAGATATTGTTTTAGGAATGCATTCCCCTTTCATGCGGCAGTTTACAGATTATGCCGTTAATTAGATTTATCAATTCTATTACCAAACTGGTTATTGAGAAGTGGAAAGTTCTTTTAGTGTAATTAATATGAAATAGAAAAATGGTTGCTATCCCCCTAAATCCCCCTTATCAAAGGGGGACTTTGAGGTGGGTTGAGAAACCGGGTTTCTTTCCAAAATTTAATTAATCTCTAAAAGAATAAGAGAAACCCGGTTTCTGGGCTGAAATCTAATCCACATTTTTATTGTACCACAGCACTACAATTGCTGATAACACTATCATATCTGTAGCATTCTTTTTCAGATTTCCTATTAGATTGTAGGTTGGGTTGAGGTACGAAACCCAACACCAACGTCTATGCTGTTGGGTAGCGCTTGTTGCGAAAGCAGATCCCAAAACGTACATGCCGTGGGTTGAGAAACCGGGAATATTCCAAAGTTTCAGGATTAATCCTTAAAAGAATAAGAGAAACCCGGTATCAGTGCTGAAATCTCATCCACATTTTTATTGTGCCACAGCACTACAATTGCTTATAACATTATTTTATCTGTAGCATTCTTTTTCAGATTTCCTATTAGATTGTAGGTTGGGTTGAGGCACGAAACCCAACACCAACGTCCGTGCTGTTGGGTAGCGCTTGTTGCGAAAGCAGATCCCAAAACGTACATGCCGTGGATTGAGAAACCGGGTTTCTTTCTAAAATTTCAGGATTAATCTTTAAAAGAATAAGAGAAACCCGGTTTCTTGGCTGAAATCTAATCATAGTTTTTATCCCTCTAAATCCCCTTAATAAGGGGGACTTTCAGAATTAAGATTTCCTATTAGATTGTAGGTTGGGTTGAGGCACGAAACCCAACACCAACGTCCGTGTTGTTATACCAATTCTCTATGAAGATGCAACTAATACATTTGAGTATTAGATTGTAGGTTGGGTCTCCGAACGAAACCCAACACCAACGTCTATGCTGTTGGGTAGCGCTTATTGTGAAAAAAGTTGGGTCTCTGTATCCTACTCTCCACAGCCTTGAAAAAAAAGGGTTGGTGGTATCTATGTCGAATTGCTTACCTGTAAAGGCTTTCGAGAATACCCTGCAAAGTTTACGAACAAACCAAGTTATTGAGGTGTGAAAAATTTTGATTCTTAGTGAAATGAGAAATCTTGTGCTAGGCTGACTCGACAGTTGGTCAAACACCCTAGTGGCGATGAAGTTGTAAAAAAAAGTTTGTAAGTTTGACAATTGGTCAAATTACTGACCTGTAAGAGCTAAGACCAAAACCTTTGTACTTTGGGTTCAACCAAATCCAAGGACGAATATTATGCGAATAACTTTGAAGACATTTCGAGTGGTATTTTTGGCCGCGTTATTAGCCGCGAGTCTAGTCTTGCTACCAGTAGCAAACCCTGCTTATGCTCAATCATTGGTACGCAAGGACTTTACAACACTATCACCATCGGAGATCGAAGATCTCAAACAGGGAATTGAGGTGATGCAATCTCTTCCCGCAGACGATCCGACTAGCTGGCTCTATCAAGCCAATATTCACGGTTGTCCAAATTCTGGAGATGCTCCATGTTTGAATCCGGGTCCCATCGTCCAAGCAACCTGCCAACATGGGAGTTTCTTTTTCCTGTCTTGGCATCGCATGTACCTGTACTATTTTGAGAAAATTCTGGGAGCGGCTTCTGGGAATCCAAATTTTGCCCTTCCCTACTGGAACTACACTTATCCAAATCGCGATCGCCGTCAGTTGCCAGCAGCATTTCGGGAGCCATTGTGGAATAACAAACCAAATCCTCTATACATTGAAGAGCGTAACGATGGTTTTAATGACGGAGGAGCTCTAACGTGTACTGCCGTGGATCCGAGAAGAGCCTTGCGAGAAACTGACTTTCTTACAAGTTTTAATCGTCTCCTTGAGAGTACACCTCATAATGTTGTTCATAGCTCTATAGGTGGCTGGATGGGTCAGGTCTCCTTAGCAGCACGGGATCCCATTTTCTGGCTGCACCATGCCAATATCGATCGCCTCTGGGACATTTGGATTCGCGAAGGCAATAGCAATCCAACCGATCCCGATAATCCAGAGGATCGAACTTGGCTAGAGACTGAGTTTTGGTTTTACGATATCGATGCCAATGACGGGGAAGGTGATTTTGTCACCCTAACAGGTGCAGAGGTTGTCGATACAGCCGTTCAACTCGGTTATCTATACGATTCCTATGAAACCGATCAAGATTTTGCAAGCAATCCAGAATGCGGGGATACAACTCGTCGCATCTTGACTAACTTCCGGAAAGAAGAGCGAAATCGTCTATCGCTTTTTTCGAGTACTTTAGTTACAGATACACTCTCTGGTAGCCCCAAGGTATTCAGTCGCCCTTTCTCCAGCAAACCCCCTTTCTTCAACCAACGCCGATCAAACGTAGAACCCAAGTTTACACTAAGTTCTGCAACTTCGGAGTTTCTTACCTTAGAAGGAGTTGAATACGATCCGGAGCAAAACCTTTTCTATGAAGTCTACCTCAACTTGCCAACTCCTCTACCTGCCAACCTCAATCCCTATTATGCAGGTAATATTGCTCTATTTGCTTTCCCTCAAGGAGGAGATTACACCCTCAATATTTCCGATACCGTTCGCGATGAGATCGCTCGGGGAGAATTGACCAATCCGGATGACATTTCCGTTACATTTGTTCCTGCTGCCTTACAAGGGCAAACAGTCTTTGATGACCCATCCTCAATTCGATTCAAGAACTTGAGAATTACCGCACAGTAAAGCGGAATTTATTTGCTCTGGTGTAAACTGAAAATATTCGGTTTGCACCAGTTTTTTATCTGTTTGGCAAAGAAAGAGAGGAATTTGTACAATGAATATGGACAGATTGACCACTTTCTCATCAAGAATAGGTCATTTTTGGAAAAAGTTCTTGTTATTGGGATGCTTGAGTTTGTTACTCAGCCCACTCTTACAAGCTAACCTATCTTCTCGAGCAATGGAAACGATGGAAATTTCCGGCGAGCCAGTTACAATAGTTGCGGAAGTCGAAGAACCTGAAGAACTTTACCAATGGCTCTTCGCTGCGACAGAGGAAGAAGGCAAGCAACGATTGTTCTTGATTTTAGAAGGACTGGAGTACGATCGACCTGCTAACCTCTTTCATGAGGTTTATCTCAACCTACCTGCAAACCCCAATAACCAAGACATTCACCTGCACTATGCAGGCAATATGGCTCTATATGCGTTCCCTCAAGGTGCTAACTACCAACTGGAAATTTTTGATCAGGTGCAAAAATTGGTCAGACAGGGTAAGTTGAAAAACTTGGATCCCTTTACAGTGACTTTTGTTCCTGCTAGTTTGCAAGGTGTAACCTCCTTTGAAAATGCACCTAAAATTACATTCAAACGATTAATAATTTCTAGATAGGTTGAAAATAGCCAAGGGATTCAAATGTAATGTTCTAAGGTAAATTCTAATGCAGTTAGCAACTCGATAAAATTATAAATTTCTTCACCACCATTGGCAAAACACTGTAGTTATAATTAAACTGATGACAGAGGAGGTGGAAGAATGGATTCATTAAAATCTTACGGCTGTATTATTAAAGCTACTTTGGAAAACTATCTTAGTCTTGCTCAAAGACTTTGAGGTGGTTTGAGAAACCGGGAATATTCCAAAGTTTCAGGATTAATCTTTAAAAGAATAAGAGAAACCCGGTATCAGTGCTGAAATCTCATCGACATTTTTATTGTGCCACACACTACGGTTGCTTATAACATTATTTTATCTGTAGCATTCTTTTTCAGATTTACTATTAGATTGTAGGTTGGGTTGAGGTACGAAACCCAACACCAACGTTTGTGCTGTTGGGTAGCGCTTGTTGTGAAAGCAGATCCCAGAGCATACCGCTGATTCGAGATGGCTCAACCTACTGTCTTTAGGCTGCTTGGTGTGTTGCATGCAGATCGCGCTGGGGAAAAGCTGCTTCGGTTTTTATCTTATTTCAGTAGCCATTATCAAAAAAATAAGCTATCTTGGATAAGTCAACTTAAAATGAACGATGGTTATTTGGGTATACTGCAGCAGCAACACTGCTGTAGTGTGCCCAGGTAATCACCGTTATTGAGGTTAGAACCATGAACGAATTATTGAGAACACATTATTGGGATACAGGAGGAAAAAACAATGACTGCACCAATATCAATAATATTGGGAAAGTTACGAGCAATGAGGAACTTCTCCTCATCGCTTTGGAAACCAAAGAGCTGTACGGAAAACAAATCTGCCAAGCTATTTTTGATGCTAGTGGTGGAGCCAAAAAGCTCAAAGTTGGGTCTCTGTATCCTACTCTCCACAGCCTTGAAAAAAAAGGATTGGTGGTATCTAGATGGGGAGACGAGCGACGGTCGGAGCGGGGAGGAGCCCGTCGTCGTTATTACCGACTCTCTGACAATGGAATCAGTACTTTGGAAGCTCTCGGCCAGTTCTATCGAAACTTATCAGGATGGCAACCAACTACCGTTATGGCATAACGTCTACGGGAAAATAGGAAGTTGCACCCATCCTGCTTTGGTCAGGTTTTTAGTCAAGCCAGTTTCCTATTTCTTTCCTCGGAAATACCGAGAGGAATGGTTGGGAGATTTGTGTGAAGACATTGTTGAACTGAGTCAAACTTATCCCCGATTGTTGCTTTCTACCATTTTGATTTTAAGACTAGCACTTTGGCTTTTGTCAGCAATTAAGTTTAGCTTTTCCCTTAATTAAGAGGTTGGGTAGAGAGGTAGTTAAATCTAACAATAAATTCCTTGGTTGTTGGGTTTCGTTACCTCAACCCAACCTACAACTCTATTAGGTTGGGTAGAGAGGTAGTTAAATCTAACAATAAATTCCTGGTTTGTTGGGTTTCGTTACCTCAACCCAACCTACAACTCTATTAGGTTGGGTGGAAAGGTATTTAAATCTAACAATAAATTCCTGGTTTGTTGGGTTTCGTTACCTCAACCCAACCTACAACTATCCCCCTAAATCCCCCTTATCAAAGGGGGACTTTGAGGTGGTTTGAGAAACCGGGTTTCTTTCCAAAATTTTACATTAATCTTTAAAATAAGAAGAGAAACCCGGTTTCTTGGCTGAAATCTAATTCACATTTGTCTGTTACGATTGATATAATGACAGAGGAGGTTAATCAATGGATTCATTAAAATCTTACAGCTGTATTATTAAAGCTACTTTGGAAAAGTATATTAGTCTTGCTCAAAGTGCAAAGAGCTATCGCCCTCCCAATAATAATACTGAAACGTTCTTAGTTATTGATGATTCCCAAGAACAATATATTTGGATGACGGTAGGTTGGCAAAATGACCGTAGAGTTTGCGGCATGACAGTTTATATTCGTCTTCATCAGGACAAAATTTGGATTGAGGAAGATTGTACCGAGGACGGTATTGCTATAGATTTGATTAAGGCAGGTATTCCCAAAGATAAAATTGTTTTTGGGTTTCATAATCCTCAGCTCCGGGAATATAGGGAATTTTTAGTTGTTTAGCTATAAAACCATTTTCTTATTTCATCTAGTATCAAAGATAAGATGATTAGAGAAAAATCTTAGCCACAGGAGTGCTAAATCCTGGAAGTAAAGGTGAAGTGAGAGTATCGCCAACTAGCAGAGTATTAACCAGTTGCAACCTAGCATTCTGCCGACGATAGATTTCTACAGTTTTCAGCTGCCAACTCACAATCCAATATTCTTGAACCCCATGCAAAGAATAGAGTTTTAGTTTGACTTCTTTATCTCTTTGTTCGTTACGCCCCCCAGGGGAAAGAATCTCTACTATAAGTTCGGGGGCCACAGTTAAATGTCCCCCTTCATCAATACCATTGGCCAGTCTATCGCCACTAATCCAAATCAAATCGGCAATAACAGCATCGGTAGAAGTAAATACTATACCTGGTGTTTGGAAGGAACTTCCCAATCCAGTTTGTTCGCACCAGTTTTCCAGGCGAACGTGCAGTTTTCCTGCTGCACTTTGATGACGAATATGAGGGGCGCGGGTCACGTACAGTTCTCCATTAACTATTTCATAGCGTTTCCAACCACCATCATCCGGCATGGCGTGCAAATCTCGGATTGTCCAACAGAGAGAGTTAGAGACCATTTATAGCAATGAGCAATGAACAATTAACAATGAACAATTAAGAGGTTGATAAGAAAAATGCGCATGCACCCTTTATACAAAGGTTATACAGCCGATGCAGTACCCTTGTATAAAAATATAGCATATTTTGACACTTTAGGAGCGAAGCGCTACAATTAAAATCTAACTAAAATAGTATCAAAGTATATTGGTGGGCAATGCCAACCCTACTTCTAATATCTGAAAGTCCCCCTTTTTAAGGGGGATTTAGGGGGATCGAAACTATTTGTAGCAACCATTTTCGTATTTGATATTATAAGTTATTTGTAAATGCTTTAACCTTCGATCCCCCCCCAGCCCCCCTTCAAAAGGGGGGAGAAGAAAAAGTATTTTTTGATAAGGGGGGATTGAGGGGGGATTAAATGATAAGAGAGATTTAGGGGGATTAGACTGATTTACTTCTTAGTCACTATTCCAGAATGTCCTTCTATTTCTCCTACAGGTTCAAATTGACCCCCTAAATACCTGCCGAAAAACTCTTCCGTTAGAGCATAAAAATGGAGTCGGTTCTCAGGACGGGCAAAGCCATGGCCTTCATCAGTATACAAGGCATATTCTACCGGTTTGCCAGCTTTCTCCATGGCGGCTACAATTTGTTCGCTTTCTGCTTGCTTTACTCTAGGGTCGTTGGCCCCTTGTCCTATGAGTAAAGGTTTCTCAATTTTATCTACAAAAAAGAGGGGCGATCGCGACTTTAAAAAGTCCTCATTTTCCCGAGCTCCTATTCGATGTTGGAACATAGCCATCATGGGTTTCCAATAGGGAGGAACGCTGTCTATCAAGGTCATTAAATTGCTCGGTCCCACAATATCTACGCCGCAAGCAAAAGTATCTGGGGTGAAGGTCAATCCCGCCAAAGTGGCGTATCCCCCGTAGGAACCTCCCATAATGGCAATTTTGCTGCGATCGCCTATACCTTCCTCTACCAACCAATTAACTGCATCGATTAAATCATCGTGCATGGTTTTACCCCATTGGCAGTTCCCGGCATTGAGGAAGTCTTTGCCGTAGCCGCTGGAACCCCGGAAATTGACCTGCAACACTCCATAGCCTCGATTAGCCAGCCACTGCACCATGGAATTGTAACCCCAAGTATTCCGAGCCCAGGGACCGCCGTGGACTAGGAGAACGCAGGGTAGGGGCGTTTCTCCTCCCAGAGGTAGAGTTAAGTAACCGTGAATAGTCAAACCATCTCTTGCGGCATAAGTGATGGGTTTCATGGGTACTAAAGGCAAATCTTCTAATTCCGGTTTGTTACTAAATAACAAGGTGGCAGATTTCGATTTGCGGTTGTAGAAATAGTAGTAAACGGGACCGTCGTCCGTGAGATAACCCACAATCCAATTCTCATTGTCTAAGTCTCGACTGATGATAGAATATTGGCCGGGACGAACTTCTTTTAAAGCGGCAAAGTCCGGGGCAATTTCTTCATCTAATATTTGCCATTCTGCTTTTTCCTTATAAAAAGAAATGGCTTGAATTCTTCTTTCCCTAGTATGGAACAGAATATTGCTTAAATCGTATTCCCGGTCTTCAGCAATAATTGTTTCCGCTTTGGTAGTTAAATCTAGAGCTAACAAACGTTGGGCGTTGGCATCATGAGAACCGATAATATAGAGAATGTTTTCATCTTCTGCAAAACCTACCGCTCCTCCTTGGTCTTCCGAGGACCAATGACGCAATAATTCCCATGCCGATTCTACCGTTGGCCGATATAACAAGTCGTAACCGGCATCTTCTGTTGCCGCTAAAGCAACCAGAATTTCAAATTTACTGTTAGCAGTCCAATCTACAATATTGCCAGGATTTTCCGTGTCAAATTCTACCGCTCCCGTTTGCAGATTGAGACGGTAAACATCGAACTTTTGCCTGTCATTGATGTTCAATCCCACTAAGATTGTATCGGGAAAATGATGGTCTAAGTCGATAACTTGAGCTTTTACTCCTTCAAAGGGAGTTAAATCTCTCACCAGATTGGTTTTGATGTTGACGGAGTACAGATGAAAGTCTTCGTCTCCATCCGTGTCTTGGAGATAAATTAATTGCTCTGGATTGTAGGTCCAAAAATAAGAGCGAATTCCTCTTTTTTTATCGTTAGTTAAACGGCGGGGTTCTTCCTGTTCTTGACCTAAAGTTTGCAGCCACACTTGTAAGACATTTTTGTCGTCTGGGGCGATATAGGCTAAGTATTTCCCATCTCTGGATATTTGAGGACTGGTACGAGTGGGATTGTCAAAGAGAATTTTCCGAGGGATTAAAGGGGGTAAGTTATTGTTTGTCATTAGTTGAACCGCAGATGAACACAGATGAACACAGATGAGTACTGATAATTTAAGATGAGGCAATGGTTGACATTAAGCTGTCTGGCATTTCAAAGTTGGCCGTGACATTTTGCACGTCATCTAAACTTTCTAAAGTATCTACTAATTTGAGAAGCGATCGCCCCTGGTCTGTTTCGGTTATCTCTACTGTATTATGAGGAATCCAACGTAATTCTACTTCCCTCACGGGCAAGCCTAACTCTTTCAAGGTCTGATTTGCAGCTTCTAAATTAGCCACTTCGGTAAACACTTCCGCACTTTGTTCTTCTTCTTCCCTAGTTATTTCATAACCATCTGCGTTGGCCTCTACGGACCCTTCTAATAATTCTTCTTCATCTATATCTCCTTCCAGTCTCACTACTCCCTTTTGGCTGAACATCCAACTGACGCAACCAGTTTCTCCCAGGTTGCCACCATTTTTGCTAAAAGCAAAGCGCAAATCCGCCGCCGTGCGATTGCGGTTATCCGTTAGGGCTTCCACTAGAAGGGCTACTCCACCGGGACCGTAGCCTTCATAGCGGATTTCTTCAAAATTAGTATCCTCTGCGTTGAAAGTTCCCGCTCCCTTGGCCATGGCCCGTTGGATATTCTCGTTGGGAATCCCCGCTGCCTTTGCCTTCTCAATGGCAGTGCGCAGTTGAAAGTTGCCATCGGGGTCCGGGATGCCGTTTCGCGCCGCTACGATGATGGCGCGAGATAGTTGAGTGAAAGTTTTGCCTTTCCTGGCATCTACTCTTTCCTTTTGTCGCTTGATATTAGCCCATTTACTATGACCGGCCATGGTTTTGGTTGTTGGTTGTTGGTTGTTGGTTGTTGGTTGTTGGTTGTTATATCAAATCAAAAATGGTTGCTGTAAATGGGGACTATCCCCCTAAATCCCCCTTATCAA
>JH610748.1 GCA_000252485.1 Prochloron didemni P4-Papua_New_Guinea
TTCTCCCCCCTTGTCAAAGGGGGGCTTTATTCTTCTCCCCCCTTATTAAGGGGGGCTGGGGGGGATCCCACCTAATTATCTATAAATACTATTGTATTTGTAGCATTTTCAGTCCATGGGATTTATCAAAGAGAAATTTGGCGGTTTCAGTTTGGTGCGATGTTTGGGGAGCAGGACAATCAATCTATAAAATGTATTATACTAAGAATGTACATCTTTATTATAAAGGGATGGATGAGGACAAACTGGCAGAGTATTTGGTGGCGATCGGCAATGGGTGGAAAGGACGACAAAAAAATTGAATCCTTAAGGAAAAATAAAGTATCCCTATAGTTGAGATGAGACTGTATCGATGGAGGGTGATCGCCCAAGGGTAAACGCATTGTGGTACGCTTAAGTTTTCTGGGCTATGACCGGCTATGGTTTTGGTTGTTGGTTGTTTGTTGTTTGTTGTTTGTTGTTGGTTGTTGGTTGTTGGTTGTTTGTTGTTTGTTGTTTGTTGTTAGTTGTTGATTGTTGGTTGTTGGTTGTTGGTTGTTGGTTGTTGTTAGTTGTTGATTGTTGGTTGTTGGTTGTTTGAACCTGCCAGATCGACTCACCAAGAGACGATTTGCCGTCCCTCGCTCTCAAAATTGGGGGCGCTAGGGGGGCGAAATCTCGTTTGACTGCATAAGTCCTATTTGACTCTTTTCGTAATATGAAAATAAGGTAGTTAGAGCGCGAGAAACCAAACTACACCAGTGGTTGAGTAAAATAGGTATGAGTCCAAGAACCAAATGTCAAATGTGGATAAGATTGGCAATCGATAGTTCCTGGAATATCTTTGAAGATACAATCTGTTTTTTCTGGCATAAGAGCCGATCGTTTGTGGACTTTTGAAGCAATCCATTTCAAGCTCCAGAGGTTGGAGATTTGAGGATTTTCTCGCTCGAACAATAAAACCAAACGGCAATTGCAGGCTTTAATCCCATTCGCCAAAAAATAGATGAGCCGTTCGTTTTCCAATTCCCAAGCAAAACCAAATCTAGGCGCTACAATTAGAATTAGCTTGGTTGTCGCTTGGGAGATTGCTTGTAAAATCCTTACAGCATTATCGTAGGCTACCAAGCAATTACGATCGCCTTCACTTTCCGCATCAATGAGTTGACCGATTACATCTGCGTAATCGGTTCCCCTTTTGCGGTAATCATGACCTTCAAGACTGGGAAGTACATCATTTAACTTCAGATCGGTTGCCAATTGTTGCGAGAGTTCGTAGCTAATCCATTGTCCCTTCCAAGCTCCCAAACTCAGATCGGAACAGATGCAATCTCCACTCTCTTGATATGTCCCCAGCAGCGATCGCAACTGTTCTACAGTTTGATAGTGCAAGGCTTCAATTTCGATCGCCTTTGTCGAACGCGTTATCCAGTCATGTCTCATTGTCGATTGTTCCCCAAATTGTTTTCGATTTTCACAGCCTTGCCAATAGACCTTATAGAGTCTCAACAGATTGCCGGACATCAAGTTTTTTGCCAATCGCATTGAGGTAAATTGTGGAATGATTGAGTCCATCAACTTCTAGCAATCGATCAATATCGCGATCAAAATACCCCCCAACATTCCACACGCCTAAATCCATTGCTGTGGCGACCAAATTCAGATTTTGAGCCAAATGTCCCGCCTCAAGAAATACAAATCGATAGCCGCGTTCCTTATACTTAAACGTTGAGCGATTGAAAATTGCTGTAATGAAAAAGAGAATCGAACAATCCTCAGCAATGTTCGGTTGAACTAGCGCTTTGGCAATATCCAAACACCAATCTCCTGGCTTGACAAATCTGAGGTTATGGCGAACGGGATGGTAATGATAAATTCCTGTTTCTAACCCTTCAACCGCTCCTCGGGTAAAAAAATAAATTTCTAAAGGAAATAGACCTCCGCCTGAAGGAATCGTTCGAAACGGTCTGGGGAAAGGCGTGTTTTGGTTATCTCGCGTTACGCCGTAGGCATAGAATAAAAGGGTTGCCAATTGTTCGCGCGAAATCGGACAGGGCTCCATTTTAGCGGGGGTTGTCCGCATAACGATTGCTTCTGAAAGCGATCGAGTCAAGGGAGATAGAGATGTGGGGAGGGCGATAGACGGCAGCGAATCATAAGGCAAAGCATCGTGCAAGTTTTGCATATACCTAAAAACAACTTCGTTTGACAGGTAGTCGCCAAACTTTTCCGTTTTTGAGTTTTCGTGAAAGGTTTCCCACAGAGGTTCTTCCTCACCGATACCCAAACTAACTCGATCCCAGTCTAAATTTGTCATGGCAATTGCTTCAAAAACCCAATTATTGATTAGGGAAACGGATGGGGAAATGGATTGTCACCCGTTTCTGGCTCGATCCCTTTGTAACCCAGCTTCTGCGGGACTTCCCACAAACGAGTGCCTCCCAGGGCTCGATTGTGATAGCCCATGAATAAGGGATGATACCCCGGAATGACCGCGCGAATCACCCACAGTCCCAGTTCCCGAACATCTTCCGTAGTTAGGTCGGCAACGAGAACGTCGTGTCCGGTGTCTGCTACTCTTTGAACTAGAGTTTCTAAATCCTTTGCAGGGTCACCGCTTCCCGCGTTAGGAAGATCGCTAAAGTCAATCTCTGCTGTTGAATTTGTCAGAAAATCAGCGTGGACAACTCGTTCGGGAGAGCACCAAAAGTTGACGTGAGAGACCTGACTGCGCACGTTGTCATGATTTTCCATAAGAGGGAGGCGGGGACGTTCCTTTTGGATTTGATAGGCGTAACGTTCTGTATGGGCAAGCTCTTCCAAAGATTTTTTAACCGCTTCTTCGGGGTCGGGAGCGGTGGAGGCTGCCACAACCATAGGAACGGCTTCCTTTCCGTCATGGCGAGCGACAGACATCACGGTTGGTATTCCATTATCGTTTGTGATGTTGACTAAGTATACCCGATATCCTACTTTTTCAAAACGTTGAATTAAATCCCCATTGGCTTTACTGAGGGTGGTATTCCGAATGCGAGGTCGCGATAGCATCGCTTGCCAAGTCATACTAAAACAGTCGCGCTCGATAACTTCACAAATTCCACCGATCGCAGCTTCTTCATAACTGCAATGGCAAGATAGTCCTGAAGACATTGATTGGGCGATCGGTGTTTCGTCCCCATGCCTGTAGAAAACGTAGGGCAGATAAACAAAGAGTGCGGGAATGTGAGTTGGCTTGTGGGTTCGCAAATTTTGGATCGCTGCCCAGCGAATGAGAGACTGTTCTGTCAGGGGCTTAAACACAAATTTTGGCTGTTTGTACTGTTGGGGAGAGAATAGGACAAACTTGGATGGATGTACGCAGGAGAAATTAGCCTCAGCGTAGGATATTAAAGGAAAATCTGATTTTTTGTAAATGGCAGGACAATACCGTTCTACTGCTTCGCCAATAGCTTTGGCCACAGCCATTTCTCTAGTTGTTGCCGCTCCACTTCCCATTACAAAGTTTTCTTGCGACACCCAAGCGGTTGTGTTTCCAGTCTGCGCCATGAAACGAAAAAAATCCGGACAGCCCGCTTCTTTAGGATTTTCTTGAATCCACTGGATCAGTCCAACTTTCGGATCGACTAAGTAGGGCAACAAATCTTGGAGTCTCCGCAACGGTTTCAGCTCTTCAAACACGTTTGTAGTCTCCCCCAATTCGTTCCAAGTTTTCCCACATTTTCTCGGTAGACTGTTTTTTGCTAGTGTTGGGGGGGGCAAAGTCGTGCAACGAACTGCAAGCCGGACAGCGAGGTACTTTGATAACTTTGCGAGTTGTCATCGATGAAGAAATTAAATCAATTTCTACCAGCTTGCCAATTTTGTGCTGCCACATATTCGTTCGGAACCGCAAGATTTCAAAAGCTGCTACTTCCGCTAATACGTTGAGCATGGCAGGATGATAGGCAACAAACTTTTGTCCTTCGCGATCGTGTTGTTTTAACGCCTGTCGTTCTTTAAAGTTAGTGAGGTGAGAATTTTGGCGAGCGTAGAAACATTCTAAGCAGGCGGTTTCCTTGGGAAAGACCAAAGGACCGACGTAGCCAATCAGATCGTCGAGAAATACGGGGACGAATGGTAATTGAAATTGCAAGGCATAACGATTCCATTCCCGTAAAATCGAGCGCCCTCCAAACTCAGCACAGACCACTAGCATTTCAAAGGCTTTTAGCTTGTCATCGTTCAGTGACTTGGAGTCAATAATAACAGGTTCCTGTAGTAATAACCGATCTCGATTCAACTGCCCATCTGGTTGACTGTAATCGATATTTCGCAAGGGGATATCATCAATTAATGTAATGTTTTGAGCATGGCTGCGGGAAAGGGCTTGGCAAACGGCTAGTCCTAATTTGTTCGCTCCCACGATCGCCATCGGCCCGGAGTTAAGGTTTTCAATCCTTTTCCCAGTTTGATTGAAATGCCAGTAGAAAATATCCTCTGCTGACTCCTTGCCTTCTTTGCCAGAGACTTGCAGAACATCCTCCATCGGGACAACAAAGCGACGCTTGACAAGTTCGCCGAGTAGAGCGCGGATTGAATCCCGATCTGCTCCCGAAAACAAAGCTAAAATTTCGGGTAGCGTCAGAGAATTTTGTGTTAAGGCCCTTTGCAAATTTTTTACGATTTCTGCTACTTGTTCTCCCTTAACGCAAAATTGGCTTATTCCTCTTCTTATATAAACCCCCTCCTTCACCTCAATCGTTTGAAAAGGAAGGATAGAGAGTTTTGTCAAGTCAGTAATCTTCATAGGCACATTTGGGGAGGGGGGTAAGCATTTGAGTGGTAGTTTTTTTTGGGCAAAAATCAAGTAAAGAGAGCTTTCTGTTTAACTATTTTTGCCCAACTCGATGGAAGCAATAAGGTTCTGTTGTTTGGCCTGCTAGGCAAAAGCTACCAGAACTGTCCAGACTTCAAATTGCTCGCCGCGTCACAAGAGGAACAACTTCGAGAAAATAATAATAAAGTCTGGACAGGATGTCTGGTTTGCCCTAATTAGCTAACAGTATCTACCAGTGCGGCAGCACAGCAGCAGCAGCAGGAACAACAACAACAAGCAGTTGCCAAAGGCTCATCGGGGCTGCCATAAAAACCATCGGTGCGAAAGGCTTCTTCAATTGAGTTAATATCGCGAACGGTCAAATCTTCCGTGCGCTCCGTATTGTTGTGCCATGCTAGTGCAAGTAAGTCTCCTTCTAGCAAATCTTTTGCTACTGATGTCAAAATACTAGCATGGCCAGCACCTTCTTCGAGAAGACTAATAATAGAGTTGCCCAAGTCGGGATAGTTTGCTGCAAGTTGGGAATGTTCGAGTTTGGCCATTTGTATTTCTCCTAATAGAAGTAAAGATGATAAGTCCACAATACACATTAACGGGACTTAAAAAAATTCTTGTATCTAGATACACCAAAGAAGTGGCGCTGCGCGATCGCCAATTCAGTTATAAGCAATTGTAGGTTGGGTTGAGCCATAGGGAAACTCAAAAACTAGAGCGTGAAACTAAAATTGAAACCGAACTACAGAAGTGTCAATAGTTCCATTGATTCAGAGAAATGAACTGATTGGCTAAGGGGATATTGGCTACTTCAATATTGGCGATCGCTCTCACAATATCTTTAACGCTCATGTCCTTAGTATAATCCCGTTCGTGGTAAATGCACAAAATACCAGGATGCTCCTGATTGGCTAAATGGAGTAATTGATAGTCTCGACAGTTACGAGTCAATAAAACCCGATTGTCTGTCCTGGCAAAATCCAAAACAACTGAATCATCTTGACCCATTAATGCCACTTCGTTGACTGTTACAACATTATGACCAGAAGCGCGAAGGAATTGGACAAGTATTTTACCTTGGGTATCTTCATCTATTAACAATCTCAGGCTCAAGTAAAACTCCCTGTTCTTTTAAGTAACGCTGCTCTTCTGTAGCTTCTTTCTTTAACAACTCAAGATTTGCCTCACAATATTCAATAGCTTCTCGGACAGCTTCTATAGGCAAATCCCAATTATAGGCTGTCTCTTCTTCTGACCACTGGTTTACTATCATGTCTGACCAAACAGTATGTGCTTTCAGCTTTCTGTCTTTAATATAAAGCTGCTTCCACCTGGATTGTGGTCGCCTCTTTAGGTATTGCCATTGGGTTTTTGTTGTCATAGAAAATCCTTTCTCTTTAAATTATATCAAAGCAGTCATCAAAACGAGTTTTTATTCAAACACACTTGCTGTATCTAGCAATTTTTTTAGTCGTGGCGTTGAACGTGGTGGAGCATCTAGTGCCATCATAAATTCTTCCCACTGTTGAGCATCCAAACCAAAAAAGCGTCTGTCTGCTAAAGCTTCATCAGCACTAGAAAGCGCACTTTCCAGCACAAAGTCAGAAACAGTCAGGCCCATGGATCGAGCAGCTTGTGTAATTCTCTCCTTATTTTCTTTCGATAAATACTAGCGCTGGATGAACAAATTGAGAGTAGCAAACATTTTCGTGTTTAATATTAGATTGCTTTTAAGCCACTCCATAGCCAGTATAAGGTCGTACTTCTGGCAACCGAAACCCCAACACAATATCTTCTTTAGGAATGCCAGCCCGCTCTAGATCTGCTGCAATCCCATCTTCGGTTCCATCCCGCTGAATCCAGATTTTGCCATTAATAATGTCAATATGAACCAAACAGCCATGTATACGGCGCTTCCCATCCCAACCTACATCCATCCACAAATAGCGATCGCGTACCCTATCAAATACAACTTCCGCATCAATCTTTGCATAGGAATAGGAGAATGCCCCATACTCGTTTAAGACAGTTTCTATTACCTGACGATACCATTCTAATTTGGCAATATCCATTGTTTAATAATCTCCTCTTCTATACGGAAAGAAATAAGCTTTAACCGACGTTTTCTCAGTAGTAGCTTTCCCACAGCTTCTTCAAATAAATCCTCAGCTATAGTACTTGGAACTGCCAAAAATAGCTCTCTTGATGGCTCTATTTCTGCTAAAATATCCTGGTATAATACATATTGTCCCAAAGCTTTTTCCAAATCGTTAATATCGGAACGACCAAGAAAACTTTTAACTTCTACTGCAATTTTCCTAGCTTCTTTTTCTGCTGCCAGTAGTTGACTTGCACCCAAATCTACATAAAAATCTTTTTTGCCAAATTTGAGTATTAATGGATCGTCAGTAATAGTCCATTGGTCTTTAATTAAAGCAGTTTTAACTGTTTCATGATAGAAATCTTTTGCTGGCATATTATCTAATAATAAAGATTATAGCAGTTGACAGCTTCTCAGTGACCGGTGACCAGTGACCAGTGAGACGGTGTTTTCAGTTTTTGACTTGTTGGTCACCAAATGTAATTTCAGAAACTTTTCAATCCCTTAGCTCGTAATAGTTTGAGCATATTTTTCCCGATTTCAGATTCGGTCGAGTTGATAGCTCCACATCCGCGCGACCCGCCCCCAAATGTTAAATCAGAAACTGTTAAATCCCTTAGCTAGTAATAGTTTGAGCCTATTTTGAGCGATTTAAGATGATTGTCGAGTTTAACAGCTCTGAAAGGTTGCTGATACATTTATGCGGTGCAAAGCGACACAAAGTCGCTTTTCACGACAATAGCATCACTTGAAAAAGTGACGGAGGTATCCCTCAAAGCTGATCGCAAAATGCCTAAAGCACCGTTAAAATCCCGATTGATTTCATGCCCACATTCTGGACATTTAAACACTTTGCTGCCACCCAGTTTTGTGTGAATGTGGCCACATTTAGTACAAGTCTTGCTGGTAAATTCTTCCGTCACATCAATTACTTGACAGCCACTTAACTCAGCTCTATTTTTTAAGACTTGCTTGAACCTATAATGAGACCAAGTCAACATTTGTCTTGCCGTTTTACTTCTTATTTTCCTCTTTTTCTTTTTTGTCATCTGGCTTGTTTCAAAAGTAGGCAATAAGATATATGAATGATTTTTAGTCAACCAAGAAGCCGCCTGACGATGGCATTCATCAATTAAGTTTCTGATTCTTCTTCGACTTCTTGCTGCCGCTTTCCTCATCTTTTGTCTTTGTCTTTTCGATTTGGATTTGCCAATTTTACTCATTAGCAAATCCAAATGTTGACACAATCTGGTTATTTTTCCTATATCGCCAGATCCAATTTCTACAAATGCTCTACCATCAAATCCCGTTAAAAATGTTCTCACTCCTGGATCTATTGCTATTATTCCATCCACATTGTTGATATTTGGTTTTACCTCCTCTAAAAAAACCGCAAACCAGTCCCCACACTTGGTTTTTATTATCTGCGATGCATAGGCACTGCTGGGAGGTATAGGCTCACTACTTTCAAAGTCTTTTCCCTTGGTTAATCTTGAGTACCATTTTCCTTTTGTATAGTTGCTATTATTGAATTTTATTGTTTGTCTGGGAGCCTTGCAACTTCTAAATTTACAGTTTTTACTCTTTGAATAAGCTTGGTGCGCATCAAAAATGGCATTCTGTCTTATATGGCAAGGAGTTTCTTTTACCCATGCGGGTAACTCCGATTGCATGACAATATCCCGTAATTTTCGCTTGCCAATTGACCCGTTTTCTTTTTGATAAGCAATGGCTTGATTGAAACAATATCTACAAGCTGCCAACCATTTATTCCAATCCTTTTTCAACTCTGAGCTTGGATAAATTTTTATCTTCTTCGACCTCAACTTTATATTTTCTGAGTCCATATAATCTACTACTGAAGCAGTGGAGTATGGCGAGAATGTCTTCAACCATTTCTGCCTCTGGAGATAAGTTTTTCTCGTTGAGAACCAGGATTGTGCAGTCAAATTGCTGACAGAACCATTGATAGAAGTCGAAACCAAATCTTGCCAATCTATCTTTGTGTGCAACAATAATTCTTGCGATATCTCCTTGCATGACTCTCTCCAATAAGGCTGTAAGTTTTTTTCTTTTGAAATTGAGTCCCCCGACCATTTCGCTGATGATTTCTGCTGTGGGGTATAAGTTGCTAATGGCGGCAACTTGTCTGTTAAGGTCAGGTCGTTGGTTTCTGGAACTAACCCTGGCATAAATGACTGTGACTCGCTCTTTTTTGCTCCCAGCTGTGTAGGATTCAATATTATACCTTCGTTGTCCAGATGGGGTTTTGATGGCTTGGATTTTTCCCTCTTTTTCCCATCGCACAAGAGTTCTAACATGAACTCCGAGCTTTTCTGCTGCGAATTTTGGTTGGACATATTTTGTTATTTTATTGCCCTCAAACTATTTTTGACTATTATATCTCAATATACCGTTTTGTGACGCTTATCTCAGATTTAGTCGTCCTCTCAAGAGATAGTAAACACTTTCTAGGGCCAGTATAGATAGCATTTCTCATACTGGTGAGATACCCCATAAATAGGTGCAGAAGCAGGAGGCAGGGAAAATAGGTGTACCTCAAGAGAATTATTTGGCGTTGCTACTGACTTCTTACAGCATATAATACCGAACCCAGCAATCCGACTTGGGGATTTAAGACTATATTAACTGGGATATTTTTCAACAGAGGACTCAGTCTTCCTTTTTGTTGAAAAGCATCCAGGAAAGAACCCGATGTCATCAAAGGCAAAATTTTAGCTGCAATGCCTCCAGCGATATACAATCCGCCATAGGGCAGCAGTTTCAAGGCTACATTTCCCGCTTCCGCACCGTAGGCCCGAAGGAACATCTCCATAGTTTTAATACAAAGGGAATCTTCTTTACCAAGAGCCGCTCTACCAATAACTGCTGCTGGGTCGATTCTATTTTCCTCCTCTTGTTCTTGCTCTTCCCAAGTTCTAATGGCATTTGCTATATCTGGGGACTCGGGGAAAAATTTGCCATCCCGCAGAAATTGATAGATGGCTACAATACCCTGACCGGAAACTACTCTCTCCACCGAGACGTGGTCAGTTTGGTATTTTTCCCGCAAATACTCTAACAACTGAAATTCTAATTGATAACTAGGAGCAAAGTCTGCATGTCCTCCTTCCGTAGGGAAGACCCGATAATCTTTCCCTGTAGGAACTAAGAAGGATTCTCCCAAACCAGTTCCCGCACCAATAACGCTGATGGGAGCATTTTTATCCCGATTAACCCATTGTAAGGGATGGAGGTCCGAGTCTGGCAAACCCAGGATACCGTAACTGGCTGCAGCAAAATCGTTGATGAGACTCACTCTTTTCATCCCTAGTTCCCTAGAAAGGCGATCGCCCCTTAAAGACCAATTCAAATTAGTTAGTTGGCAGGTATTATTGACTACGGGACCAGCGATAGCAAAACAGCCCAACTCTGGAGTATCTTGTTTAGTAGTAGCTAAAAACTGCTGTACTATAGGCACTAAATCCGTAAATTGCTGGCTGGCATAAGTGTCTTGGAAAAGAGTCTCGAAGGAAGTTTCTCCTTCTCCTAGCTTTACCAACCGTAATATGGTTTTCGTCCCGCCGATATCTCCTGCTAGTAATAAAGTCATTTGTTGTTTGTTGTTGGTTGTTTGTTGTTGGTTGTTTGTTGTTATAGCAATCAGTAATCAGATGTGAGAACCAGTTAACGGTATAAAGACGAATACAGTCTCACTTATTCTCATAAATCATTCCTGATTGCTATAATTGTTAATTGTTCATTGTTCATTGTTAATTGTTAATTGTTAAAAGTCATTTTCTTTATAAGTTAACTCAAACGCTTCAACAAGCATTTCCAGGTTTTTATAAGAAGTGAAAGCCATTCTGAGCGACCTGATCCATTTCTTCTGCTTTTTCTATCAATAATATGCTAGCAGAATCTCTCGGCGGTAGGCAAGATCGACCCTACTGGCTTGACAGGACTAAAAATGTGGAATAGATTTCAGCGAAGAAACCGGGTTTCTGAACCCAGGCCATCACTCAAGCGCGATCGCCATGGGGATAATTTGTTTTTAAATATATAGCGCTACGCGCAATTCAAAATTCAAAATTCAAAATTCAAAAATATGCAAAATCTAAGTTAGATTAGAAGGAAGAACCAGGTTGTTGGAGAAATTCTAACTCTTCCTGAGTACTTTCTCTTCCTAAAATAATATTGCGATGGGGAAAACGTCCGAATCGCTCAATTACTTCCAGATGACGGCGAGCGTAATCAATTGTATTGGCACTTTCTGGATGATGTTCTAAACTTGAAAATAACTGTACACAAGTTCTTTGGTCT
This sequence comes from Prochloron didemni P4-Papua_New_Guinea, assembly GCA_000252485.1. Lineage (GTDB taxonomy): Bacteria > Cyanobacteriota > Cyanobacteriia > Cyanobacteriales > Prochloraceae > Prochloron > Prochloron didemni. The sequence goes on from JH610748.1 coordinate 11,214, forward strand.
TCAAGATTTTCACTATGCTCGAAAGGGATATAAATAAACCAACGCTGTATTGGCAGAAGAGAACTATCAAAGTTTTGTTCAATTGCTTTTTTAGCATATTTAAGAGCCAGATAATCGCTGGCAAAAGCTTCCGGTTTGTTCCGAAACATATTGCGAGGCAACTGGTCGAAAACAATTATTAAAGCCAAACAACCTTCCGCAGTTTCTTCCCAATGTTGTAGCTGGCCTTCCACTGCTTGCTGATAAATTGAGAGAAAGCGAGATTTTACTTCCTCATCAAACTCCTTATTTTTTCTAAACCAAACCTGGCGAGGTTGACCGTAATCTTCCGAATCAGGTTTTCCAAACCAAAACTCCAAAACTTCTTCAAATTGAACCATCTGTTTTGTATCCTCCTTGCTTATATTTTAGCGGGACTTAAACACCGACAAGTAAATTAAACCAGTTGGGTAGAAGATCTAGTTTTTTCAGAATCTTGTAATTGCAGTAAGTCAGTCCACTATTGATACTGCTTTTGACTACAGCGATAGATATTGTGGTGGGCAATGCCCACCGGGTGTGGTCAAAAGTAGTTGTTTCCGGCTGAATATCTATTAATTAATCGTGGGGTAGCCCTCTGGGCTGCCTGCCTAACAATCGCGGGTAAGCCTTGACTATTGAGAATATAAAATTCAACTGTTTGTGACCGCACCCATGCCCACCCTACTCCAAAGCGATAGATGTTGTGGTGGGCAATGCCCACCCTACTCCAAAGCGATAGATACTGTGGTGGGCAGTGCCGCACCCTACGAAAAAACTCTCGATTCCGTGCGAAATATAATCTTTTTCTACTATAATTGAACTATAAACTCTAATTGATTAAATACCTATGTCAGAGAATCTCAAAATTAACGAACTGTATCGCAAAGTAGCAGGATTAGAAAGAAGAGTGGATAAGTTAGAAAATGGAGTTGAAGAATTAGATCGAGTAGTTGACCCTGAAGGTTGGATAGGAGAAGCATTTGAAAGATTAGAAACCGATATAGAAGAACTGAGAGAAGAAGTTAAGCAACTCAGAAAAGAAGTTAACGGCAAACTGGACGCTATTCTCCAAAGACTCACAGGACTCAAACCCTAAATGTAAGAA
>JH610749.1 GCA_000252485.1 Prochloron didemni P4-Papua_New_Guinea
ATATACTCTATCCAGAGAAAATATTAGAAAAGACTTTCCTATGCACCTAAGCGAAATTACTCATCCAAACCAATTACATGGTTTGTCCCTGCGTCAACTAGAAGACATCGCCCGTCAAATTCGAGAAAAGCATCTAGAAACAGTAGCCACCAGCGGCGGTCATCTGGGCCCCGGTTTAGGGGTAGTAGAACTAACCATTGCCCTCTATCAAACCCTAGATCTAGACCGAGATAAAGTCACCTGGGATGTGGGACATCAAGCATATCCCCACAAAATGCTCACTGGAAGATACAACCGCTTCCAGACCCTGCGGCAAAAAAATGGAGTTGCTGGCTATCTCAAGCGCAGTGAAAGCAAATTCGACCATTTCGGTGCGGGACACGCTTCCACCAGCATTTCTGCCGCTCTGGGAATGGCTCTCGCGCGAGATGCCCAAGGAGAAGATTTCAAAGTTGTGGCGATTATTGGAGACGGCGCACTCACTGGAGGTATGGCCTTAGAAGCCATCAACCACGCTGGACATTTGCCCAACACCAATATCATGGTGATACTGAACGACAATGAAATGTCCATTTCCCCCAATGTAGGGGCTATCTCCCGCTACCTGAACAAAGTCCGCCTCAGCGACCCCATGCAGTTCCTGGCAGATAACCTGGAGGAACAGTTCAAGCATTTACCTTTCTTCGGCGAGTCCCTCACTCCAGAAATGGAACGGGTTAAGGAAGGAATGAAACGGCTGGCTGTTCCCAAAGTGGGGGCAGTAATTGAAGAATTGGGCTTTAAATACTTCGGACCCATTGATGGTCACAACTTGTCGGAATTAATGGAGACTTTCCAACAAGCCCACAAGGTGACCGGTCCCGTATTCGTTCACGTGGCTACAGTGAAAGGGAAAGGTTACAGTATTGCGGAAAAAGACCAAGTGGGTTATCACGCTCAAAATCCTTTCAATCTCTCTACAGGTAAGGCTCTTCCTTCCAATAAGCCCAAACCTCCCGGCTACTCGAAAGTCTTTACTCATACCCTCACCAAACTAGCAGAGAATAACCCGAAAATCGTCGCTATTACCGCAGCTATGGGTACGGGGACTGGTTTGACTAAACTGCAAGCAAAACTGCCCAACCAATATATTGATGTGGGTATTGCGGAACAACATGCAGTTACCCTCGCTGCCGGACTGGCTTGTGAAGGCATGCGTCCCGTAGCTACTATCTATTCTACTTTCCTGCAACGGGCTTACGACCAAATTATTCACGATGTTTGTATTCAAAAACTGCCTGTGTTCTTCTGTTTGGACCGAGCCGGGATTGTAGGGGCGGACGGACCCACCCACCAAGGTATGTACGATATTGCCTATCTCCGTTGCATTCCCAATATCGTCGTTATGGCTCCCAAAGATGAAGCGGAACTGCAGCGCATGACAGTGACGGGAGTGAATTATACTGAAGGGGCGATCGCCATGCGCTATCCTCGGGGCAGCGGTTTGGGAGTACCCTTAATGGAGGAAGGTTGGGAACCTTTACCTATTGGCAAGGGGGAAATACTCCGCCACGGGGACCATATCTTGCTGCTGGGTTACGGTACCATGGTGAATACAGCTATGCAAGTGGCAGAAATCCTGGGAGAACACGGTATTGAGGCCACGGTAGTCAATGCTCGATTTGTCAAACCTTTGGATACGGAATTAATCTTACCCCTAGCCAGTGGCATTGGTAAAGTGGCTACTTTAGAAGAAGGTTGCTTGATGGGAGGTTTTGGTTCGGCAGTATTAGAGGCATTACAAGAGAATGATGTCTTAGTGCCTGTGAAGCGTTTTGGCGTGCCGGATAAGTTGGTAGACCATGCTAAACCGGATGAGTCCAAGGCGGATTTGGGTTTAACTAGTCCCCAAATTGCGGAAGTCTTATTAAAGACTTTCTTTAAGCAAGAACAACTGTCTGCAGTAACTTAGTTATTCTCTAGGGTAGCACCGCCTTGGACTGGAGAGACAGGACTTACGCAGAAACCGGGTTTCTCTACGAAAAATCTGGACTTAGCCGTTTTATACAGGTTAGAAACCCGGTTTCTCTGGTTATGTGCGTAAGTCCTAAGGGAGTCAGGAGACAGAAAACTGCTTCTGACTGCAGCGATAGATGTTGTGGGGGGCAGTGCCGCACCCTACTCAGTGACCGCGAAGCCGAAGTCTGTGCGCCCTGCCACCATAGAGAAAACCAGAGATTTGCCCCCACGCAGGGCATGGGGTTATTTACCTCTCATCTTCTGCCCCTAAAAGAGAGAGAGGGTTTTCCAGGATGAGGCAAACGACTGGGGCGAGACTTTCTTCTTTCCTCTTTGCCATTAAAGTCGCGATCGCGTTTCGACTTGCTATTTTCGTCTTCGTAAACATCCAAATAGAGGAATTGACCGGCAGTAGAGGCTGCAAGTTGCAGCACGGTCCTGATTGCTTGAATATTACGTCCTCCACGACCAAAAGCCCTTCCCTTATCTGCACTCTCAAATGCTACCCGCAGCCATACAAGCTGGTTTTTGTTGGACTGTTCGCAATCGATGCTCAGGGAGTTGGGGTATTGTAACAAAGGCTGGAGGAGAAATTGTGTCAGTTGGATATAATTGGGACCACTCTGGCGATTGGGAGTGGGCAATGCTCTTGTTCTAGGCATTTACTTGTTCAAACACTTTCGCTTTTTGCAGGATGCTGCGCACCGTATCTGTAGGTTGAGCCCCATGTTGGAGGCGCTTGACAATTGCGGGTACGTTCAATCGAGTTTCATTGGTTCGGGGATTGTAGAAACCCAGTTCTTCTAAAGGACGACCGTCCCGACGACAGCTACTCTCCATTGCTACAATTCTGTAGCTCACTTCTCGTTTTTTGCCGTATCTCTTTAAACGCAGTTTAACCATGATAGTTTAGAATTTTTCCTTCCTATTGTACTCTTTCCTGCTACTAACCTGCTCGACAATCATCTTAAATCACTCAAAATCTGCTCAAACTATTACTAGCTAAAGGATTGAGAAGTTTCTGAAATTACTATTGCTGACCAACATTGAAAAAACTGAAAACACCGTCTCACTGGTCACTGAAAAGCTACCAACCCTAGAGAGTTCCGAAACCTTTCTTCTTTTTCCCTTTTTTCTTTTTCTTTTTAGAACCGCCAGCATAACCGCGAGAACCCGGTCTCGGTCCACCGCCCAACATGCCACCCATGCCACCCATTCCCGGCATGCCACCCATTCCAGGCATTCCAGGCATGCCACCCATTCCCCCTTGACTCATTTGCTGCATCATGCTGCGCATGCGGCTAAAGTCGCTGATCAGTTTGCTAATATCCTTTTCTTCATGGCCGGAACCTTTCGCAATGCGACGGCGACGATTGGGGGTTTTGGCCAGCAGTTCCGGATTTTCCCGTTCCTCTTTGGTCATGGAATTAATCATGGCTTCAGTGCGCTTGAGTTGGGCTTCTCCTTTCTCAATGTCAGCACTGCCCAGTTTGTTCATTCCGGGGATTAGCTTCATGATTCCACCGAAAGAACCCATATTTTTCATCAATCGCATTTGTTTGAGAAAATCATTGAAGTCAAACTTGGCTGACATGATTTTCCTCTGCATTTTCTCCACATCGGCAATATCGATTTCTTCCTGGGCTTTTTCTACCAGGGTGACGATATCTCCCATGTTGAGAATTCTCGATGCCATGCGATCGGGATAAAATGGGTCGAGAGCTTCCACTTTTTCCCCAACGCCCACAAATTTAATGGGCTGTCCAGAAACTTGACGCACGGAAAGAGCAGCACCACCGCGACTGTCGCCGTCTAGTTTGGTAAGAATGGCTCCAGTAATGCCGATTTGTTCGTGAAAGGTGTGGGTCAGGGTTGCCGCTTCCTGACCTGTCATTGCGTCTACTACTAATAAAACTTCCTGGGGCTGGACAGTATCTTTAATCCTGGCCAGTTCCCCCATCATATCTTCGTCAATTTGCAGTCGTCCCGCAGTGTCGATGATGACCGTATCTACACCAGTTTCTAAAGCTCTAGCCACTCCTTGACGGGCAATTTCGACGGGATTGGCATCGGTTCCCATTTCAAACACGGGAACCTCGATTTGCTGGCCGAGAGTTAGAAGCTGGTCGATGGCCGCAGGGCGATAAACATCCGTACCCACCATCAGACAACTGCGCTTTTGCTTGCGCAGGTAGAGGGCTAATTTGGCCGTGGCGGTAGTTTTCCCAGTTCCCTGCAGTCCTGCCATAAGGATCACCGTGGGAGGGGTATCGGCTTGAGCGAGGGTAACGTTACTTTCCCCCATCACCTGGACTAATTCATCGTAGACAATTTTGATGAATTGTTCGCCGGGATTGACACCAGAGATTACATCTGCACCTTGGGCTTTGGCTTCAATTTGAGTGATAAAATTTTGGACAACTTGAAGATTGACATCGGCGGACAAGAGAGCCCGACGCACTTCTTTCAGGGCATCTTTGATATTGGCTGAAGTTATTTTGTCTTTTCCGCGCAGTTTTTTCCAAGACTCTTCTAAGCGATCTGCGAGTGCATCAAACATAAAGGGATAGTTGACAGTTGATAGTGGACAGTTGACAGTTGATAGCTCCTGAGGTCGAATTCAAAATTAAAAATTCAAAATTCAAAATTTAATTCGTGACGAATGTCTCCGCAAAAAATGGCAGAAACTAGACTCGCCTTACCCCTCTTGGGTTTTAGCTTGTTGTCAATTTTCAGATTCGGTCGAGTTGATAGTTATACAGCTTGCAGTGACAGCGGAGTCGAAGGGCAGGGCAACGCCCAACAAGCCACAAAATTGGTGTTGGGTTTCGCTCGCGGGAAACCCAACCTACAATTACTTATAACACTATTGTATCTGTAGCAAACATTTTCAGATTTGATATGATTAAGAATGGAAGCAAAAAATCTAATTGTCTTACCGCAATAGTACTCCCTCTCTAACCTATCGATAGAGTAGGGATTAAGAATCGAAGCAAAAAATCTAATTGTCTGATGGCAATAATGCTCCCTCTTTACTCTATCGATAGAGTAGTGATTAAGAATCGAAGCGGAAAATCTAATTGTCTGATGGCAATAGTACTCCCTCTCTAACCTATCGATACTCTCTAACCTATCGATAGAGTAGGGATTAAGAATCGAACCCAAAAATCTAATTGTCTGTTGTATAGATTTGACTATTTTGATTGATTGCTTGTTGGTAAACCTCTGTAGCCTGTCGGTGATAGCGTTCAGTTTTATCGTGGAGCGTTAGCCAACCCCAAATATCAATGAAAATCTTCTTTACCATAGAGTTCCGAGTCTAAGTTGGTAGCCAGAGAACCATGAGATATTGCGCCGATGAAGTCTACTAGAGGGTCGCTGATGGGAGTGGATGGTTTTCTGGTTGGTGTTGTTTGGATACTTGCTAGCTGTTGAATATACTTTAATACCTCTACAAGATGTTGTTCTGGCAATTGTTCAATGGCTTCAGCAATAGCTTGTTTGGTTGTCATAGGTTTTGGTTTAATGTCGCTTTTTTTTATTTTGCGCTGGTTTGGAGTTAGTTTGCTATTAGTGACAAGATCGCGATTTCATATCTTATTCTAACCCCTCAGTACTTACGCAAGCAAAATTTGGTCGAATAAACTACCGGTAGTGTGGTGCGTTACGAACGCACCCTACTAATAGAGTAACTGCGTAAGTCTGTCGCCGTCTAGTTTGGTAAGTATAGCTCCAGTAATGCCGATTATTTCGTGAAAGGTTTGGGTCAGGGCTGCCACTGGTCACTGGTTACTGACAAAACTATCCATTTTTCAATCATCACAGGGCTAGTTCTTGATCAAAAATTCTTGAGCAGTGAGAATTTCAATGGATCGAAATGGGTTTAGCACAAGTAAATCATTATCTCCGGTCACAATACACTCTGCTTGACCGCTAACTGCTAATTCCAAATATTTGTTATCTTTTGGATCTCTACATTCATTAATCTGTACAGTCACCTCAATAAACTCTACAGTTTGAGACAAGTCTAGCAGGAACTGGTTTCGTTCTTCTGGCTGGGTATACCGATTAAATTTGGGTCGGGCAAGTACTTGTTCTAGCTCCAACCAAATGGATTCGGACACCAACAATTCTCCTAAATCTTGAATTTTTCTGAGAGCGCGGTCTGGTTTGCTCTCCGGTAGTAAAACTGCGCTGATGATGACATTAACATCGCACACAAACCTTCTTTTTTCTTTCATTCGTCTTCATTCAAAATTGACTCCAAAATTTCTGGTGTTAACCCCCTTTGGGCGGCTCCCGTCCCAATTTCCTCCATTGTTTGTCTGAGTTTAGCAATGGCTTCCTGCTTGCTTGTCATGGAAGATTTCAGCAAGACTGCGATTCTGGTTTCAATTTGCTCCCGTTGTTCTTTCGTGGCATTAAGGTATGCAGATGCTACTTCGGAGGGAACTTCAATAGTAATTGGTTGTTTAGTAATCATGAGCTGCGGTTTTCTATAATTTCACGAATTTCATCATTTTATTTCCTTTTTAAACAAACTTTCTTGATTAACCTCTCCATCAATCCCATGATCCCCTTTAGAGTCTCCCATCCCTTTAATGTCATGTTTTCTTGACATTAACCAAGATCATTGCTGGTGGAATTTGATCCCAAACTGAGAATCTATGTCATAGAATATTAAGACAACGATCCCCGAATCCCTAATAAACTCGTAAAACCGCCAATAATGGTGGCCTCAACCCCTTGACGATGAGATCTCACTTTTTGTTACATATAGTCAAGTAAGCGATCCCTGCCCTCTGAAAAACCTAACTAACAACTTAGCTATTGAACCTAAAAACCCTAAAAAGCAAGAGCATTAATAAAACTGTGCCATTGGATAACCACTTGCCACTTACTAACCAACGGAGTTTTGGAATATGCCATTGCCCTACTTACCTAAATAATCCTCTCGTTATAATCCTCGGAGAGTTGATCCTATGCAAAAAGAACGTCCACCCTTAGAAGAAATGACATTGCGGCAACTTCGCAAAGTTGCCAGCGAATATAGTATTTCCCGCTACAGCCGGATGCGAAAAGCCCAACTACTAACTGCAGTACAAATAGCAATAAAAGAAAGACTTGCTTCCGGTGTAGCAGCTATTGATGGGGAACCAGCAAAAGCTGCCAAATTTGAACTCTCTCAAGAAGAGACTGCCCACGTACCTCTGGCATCTGTTGACGCAAAGTTAGGGGAGTTACCAGCGGGATACGGAGAAAGTAGAATCGTGCTGATGCCAAGGGAACCTCAATGGGCTTATGCTTATTGGGATATTGCCAACGAGCATAAAGACAAACTCGGTCGTCAAGGAGGACAGCAGCTAGTTCTTCGTCTCTACGATATCACGGACATCAATGAGGAATTGCAACAAATCTACCACGTTCAAGAATATCTCTGTGACGAACTAGCAAGAGATTGGTATCTTCCCATCCCGGTGAGCGATCGCGACTATATCGTAGAGATAGGCTATGGATGTGCCGACGGTCGCTGGCTCCTTCTAGCTCGTTCCGCTCCTGTCCGAGTTCCTCCAGTATATCCCTCAGAATGGGTTGAGGAAACTTTTATCACCGTTAATTGGGAAGAAGACTTGCAAGGGAAAACTATCCACGAATTAGTTCCTCCCGAGCAAACCAACAAAGGTTTAGGTAGCTCCATCTACGACGAAATCTTCAAGCGGGCTCAAAATAACCAAGCTCTGCGGGTAGCTGGTTCCCTGTTTGGTTCCATGCAGCAAATTCCCGTAGACCCATCCGCTCTCGGCTCTCATGTTGTCCCCGTCTCCGCTGGCATGTGGGCAGTTTCTACCGATGTGGATATGCCTACCGTTGATCCCAGGGATAGTTCTCTTCCCTTCTGGTTAGTGGCAGATGCAGATCTGATTATTTACGGCGCTACCGATCCCAATGCTACAGTTACTGTAGGGGGAAATGCCATTAAACTGAATTCTGATGGTACTTTCCGTTTCCAGATGTCTTTACAAGATGGGGAACTTGACTATCCCATTACTGCTGTAGCTGCTAATGGTGAGGAAACTCGCTCGATTCACATGAAGTTTCATCGTTCTACTGTGGTAACAACAAACAATGAACAATAAACAATTAACAATAAACAATTAATAACAAATTGCTTTCATCAAGAGTTTGTGGATTCTAGTAAGAGCATTTTTTCCCGAAGGTCAAGATGCTCTTACTATTTTCTCTTGATACAATAACAAATCTTTGATCGAACCTCTTTTTATTGGGATTACTATTTATTTTGATTGACTACATTAGACATCGTAAGAATTGGTTCTCAAACCCTTACATATCAAGATTTCACACCTAGTTTTTCCAGATGTCTACTTAATACTAAACACGTTTTAATCGCGAAGTTTATTCCATCGTAGGTTGGGTTTCGTTACCTCCACCCAACCTACGAAAAACAAACTGTTTGTAGCAAGTATTTTCGTAATTTATATAATTTGGAAGGGAAATTAAATTTGCCGCAAGGAATACTCCATTTATTCATGCTCTTGATGTCGGTAATCAACGAAATAAAACTCCGGTTCAAGTTTATAATGCAAAATAACGGCGATCGCCCCACAAATTACCTCGAAACCAAGTAAACTCAAACCCCATTGTACCCGTGCTGAATCCGGCAATATAACACCGATGGCAATTAATGCCACCATCAGTGCTACAAAAATTCGCTTTGCCCATTGAATACGTTTAAGGGCAGTACGGCAACTACTACAGTGAATCGTGTGCTGATGGTAACGATCTAAAACTTTCCGTCTGTTTTCATGAATTGTGGTCTCTTCCGGCTTAATTCCAACCATTTCCCAAGGCAATTTTCCGCCGCAATAAGTATCAAACCAACGTCGAAATTCAATCACGAAACTATCTGCTGCAGTAGGCATTTTATATGCTGTTTTCCAATCTTCAGGATGCTGCTGGACAAAATATTCTTGCCGCTGCAAAATCAACATATCGCTGTCAATAACTCGATTCCGTAGTTTGCTATGTTCCCACCAACGGGGAATGAAACGACTCATTCCAGTGGCAAAATTTCGGGGAAATAATACGATTAACCTGGATTTTCCCGGCGTGACAGGCACACAATAAATTACTAAGCCCATTTGTTTATCTGGTCCAAAGGTAATTTCATATTCTACCAAACAAGGCGCTTTAAAAGTGATTTTTCTTTGGAAACCGGATCTCACTTCTGCATTAATGGATGTTGCATTAGATTCAGTAATTTTAAAAGCTAATGGCTTTGCCATCTGTCGTTTTCCCTGCAGTCCATGGTGAGCAAAAGGAACATGACTGGGATCTACAACGTTTTCTACTAAGGTTTGCCAATCATAATCTGTGGCTCGCATATAAGTTGACCAAACAAAACCTTTTTCAGTATCAATATTTTGCGAGAGCGGCAATGGAGTTTTAGCCGCTAAATCTGTTGTTGTTTCATCCAACCAAACCCACAACATATCCTGTTTTTCCTGAGTCAGCAGAGCCGTGGCACAGAAATTTTTCCCCTGTTTTTCCAGCAAGTCAGGGTTTTCTCCTTGGGGAATATTTTGGCAATTGCCCTCACTATCAAATTCCCAACCGTGGTAACTACACATCAGGCGATCGCTTTTTTCATCCACGCGACCTTCACTGAGAGGAGCTAAACGATGGGGACATTGATCCAGAAATACCGAATAACGATCTTGATGGCGGGGTTTCCAAACCACTAATTGTTTACCGAGAATAGTTATTGCTTTAGGTTCTGTCGGATCGAGGTCTTCCAGTAAGCCAACAGGATACCAATAATGAAAGAAATTAAATTGGTTCATGATGAGGTCACGCTATAGAACGGAAAAAATCTTACGCCAAAGGTCAAGAATAACACGGGACATTAAAACTTAGATAAAATTTTTAATTTATTTAACAAGTTATTAATATGAAATATATAAGGACACGGCATTGCCGTGCCACTACCATGGTAGGTTTAACCCACTGCAGTTGGTACTTTTTCCTCTAGATTGCTGGGAAGAGAGTTGCGAAGACGATCGCCGTATAAAGACAAGGCATTGCCCCCTAGTAACAAGCCTAAATGCTCGCGATCGTAATTAGCTACATTTCCTTCTCGGTCCATATGTTCCAGGCGGATCCGATTGAAAATCGCTCCTAGGGTGGTGTCGGGGTGGAGGTTACGAAAGCCTCCTTTTCCCATGCCCTGGGGTTGGGGAAACCCGTTACGGGATTGATATCTACCAGTTTGGCTCGCTGATCTCCCAAACTGTCGATGACTAAACCGAGGCGATCGCGGAATTTTGGTTGCAGGTAATCGAGCATTATTAGGGGATTCTCGATTTTATGCGCATCTGCATCGATTACTGTCAAACCTTCGTACATGAATTCTCCTTTAATTTTACTGATGAATTATTTGTGATGAGGATGAGGAGCGATGGACTATAGTAAGCAGTGGTCAGGAAGATTGCTACAGTTAAGACAGCAACATGGTGGTTGCTGTCTTAACTATCAACTATCAACTATCAACTATCAACTATTGGGAGAGGGAGGGTGTCACCACCAACGCAGTTGTAAATGTCCCTTTTCCACCTGACTCTCTTCCTCCTCGCCCATCCATTCCGTGGGTTTGTAAGTGCCAAAGATCCGATCCCACCAATCCACTCCCAGACCGAAATTTTCATGCCATTGGTTGTATTTATGGTGAACGTAATGAACGGGCATCTTCATCCAAAAGCACTTAGTGGGGTTGTCGTGCTGGAGCTGGTGAGCGTAGGCGGAGAAAGCTGCATAGACCAAACAGCCTAAAAACCAAGCAATTCCCATTTGCAGGGATACTAAAAATAGCAAACACATAAAAACAAACGCACCCTTAATGTAAGCAAAAAATTCCTTGATTACTCCCTGTCCTTCATTGCGGCGATGGTGGTCCCGATGGACTTTGCCAAATCTGGGGGAATAGTGCATTAAGCGATGGACCCAATATTCCAGCATGCTGGCCAAGATAAAAGCAAGGACAAAACAACTTGTATCCACACCAACGGTTTCTAAGCTCAAACTCATGCAATCTCCTCATGAAAACTTTATCTTAATCTAATCAAAAATCCAGAAAACTTTACCGAAAGTTTATTTTAAAAACCTCTTTCTTTGCGCAGGTAGAATTCTTCTAACCCACATTTCGCCGGTAGTGCTATAGCACGAAGTGCTACAAGGCTTAAACCCTAACTATTCCGTTAAAACTAACTTAGAATTAAGGCTCCTATTCTGAGTCTTACTAAACCGCAAACTGTCAAAATCACTTGTGAATAGTTTTTACTATTTAGACGAAATCTTTCTGAAGCTACCCTAAATATTTTGAGAATTCTTATCAAGTGTTCTACAGTGAAAAAGCGCGATCGCGTTCCTTCTCCTCGTTTACGAATTCTTGCCCCTGGTAGTTTTGCTACTGTCCGGGAGCGTCAGTTAGCTAAAGGTATTCCCGACTTTCAGATGAAGTTTCCCCATATTACTTTAGCAGGATTGACCGTACTGCAGGAACTTAGAATGGAAGGAGATAAAGGGTAAATGGTTATTTAGTTTTTTGTTGTTTTGTTGTTGGTTATTTGTTGTTGGTTATTTGTTGTTGGTTGTTGGTTGTTAGTTATTGGTTATT
>JH610750.1 GCA_000252485.1 Prochloron didemni P4-Papua_New_Guinea
ACGGCAATACTTGCAACTGTTTAAAATAATTTTTTTTCTAGTGGGACAGGGAAACAGGAAAACAGGGAAACAGGGAAACAGGGAAATAGGGGAACAGGGAAATAGGGGAACAGGGAATCAGGTAAACAGGGAAACAGGGAAACAGGGAATCAGGGAATCAGGGAATCAGGGAATCAGGTAAACAGGGAAACAGAAAAAGCGCGATCGCATTCCTTGGACTACCAGGAATTTCCCGACTCGCATATTTTCTACAGATATATCTGCTTATAATCTAATATCAAATACGTTTAGGTTTGCTACAAATAGGTTCGATCCCCCTAAATCCCCCTCTCATTTGGGGGACTTTCCAGGCTCCCCCCTTTCTTTTCCCCCAGTGGGGGGACCAAGGGGGGAGGGGGCTGGGGGGAATCCAGCGTTAAAGCTTATACTAATTGTTTATAAATACTATTGTATCTGTAGCAAGCATTTTCAGATTTCATATAACTTCCAATCCTTCGCTGAGAGAACCTTGAATAATTGAACCTAAGAGCGTGTTTGAAAAGTCTTGGGCAGGACTTACGCAACCACTCTATCGATAAAGAAACCAGGTTTCTATAGTTAAGCTGCCTCGCTTCCAAAATAAACCATGACTATTGAGAATATAAAATCAACTGTTTGTGACCGCACCCGGAGACTATTGAGACTGCTTTTGACGGAGGCGATAGATGCAGTTCGACGACCCTCTCCGCAAGCTGTGGTGGGCAATGCCCACCCTACGAAAAAACTTTCTTCGACTACTTTTGAACACACCCCTCCCTAAGCAGTCTCTTACATTGATAATTGTTTATTGATAATTGATAATTGATAATTGATAATGGTTTCCATTGCTCGCAAGAATCTTTTTGAAGATATCCCTCGTTTCCTGGTGGCACAAGCAGGAATCATGTTCGCCGTCAGTCTGGTTACCATTCAGACTGGTATTTTAGAAGGATTTACTCGCTCTACCACCCTACTCATTGATTCTACCAAAGCGGATATTTGGCTAGCCTCAGAAGATATGGTTTATTTCGAGTTAACCAAACCCCTCCTCTACGGAGAAGTAAATGCCGCCGAAAAAATTAATGGTGTGGCCAAAGCAGAAGCTCTCTCTATGGGTGCTGGTAGATGGTTAACCCCTCAAGGAAAACTAACTCCTCTGAGGATCTTCGGATTCGACCCAGAAGGAGAGTTATTCAGACCCGGCCATATTGCTATGGGTTCTTTGAAGCAGTTAAACCAACCCTATACAGTGATGGTGGACGAATCTAAGCTGGATTCCCTCAATGTTCACAAGATTGGGGATTCAGCTCAAATGCGTTCCTTACCAGCTCGATTAGTTGCCATTACGAAAAATACCCAATCTATAGCCTCTAGTAGTTTTGTCTTTACTTCCTTAGAGAATGCCAATGTTTATATCTATTCTGCTTTCACTTCTAAACTGGACTGCAAGTTAGAATCGGGAGGAGTTAATTGCACTACTATTTACGAAAAGACAGATGATGGAGATAGTTTTGAATTAGCTCAGAAGATAGAGACTCCAGAACCTTTATCTTCCACCGATGCCATTTTTTATATTTTAATTAAAGCGGAACCGGGACAGGATTTAGAGGAACTGAAACGTCGATTGGAAACTGCTCTACCGGGTACTCGCGCCTATACTACCCCAGAAATGTCAACTAAAACGGGGGATTATTGGACAAAACGGACGGGAATAGGATTTATTCTCGGTTTGGGCGCGACCGTGGGAGTAATCGTAGGTATAGTGATTGTGGGTCAGATATTATATACTTCCGTCTCCGACCACCTCAAGGAGTTCGGAACTTTGAAAGCCATGGGAGCTTCTAACAGAGTAATCTATGGGGCGATTGTAGAACAAGCACTGTGGATGGCTGTTCTCGGCTATATTCCCAGCATGGTTCTTTGTCTTGGTTTGAGTCATTGGGCTTTAGCCACGGAAGGAGTGATCATTTTAATTACTCCTGTAAGTGCTGCAGGTATTTTGGGTATTACTGTTGTCATGTGCGTGGGTGCTGCTCTGTTTGCGATTCAAAAGGTGACGCGGGTAGATCCGGCTATCGTTTTCAAAGCTTGAAGTATTAACAGTTACCAGTATAGAGGACTGGCAAGTCTAAAAAAATTGCGATAAAATAGTATCTAAGTACCTAGGCAAAATTAATTGGATATTCGCTCATTGCGGTCGCTTGTATTTATGGGTTGCGGTGCGTTGCGAACGCACCCTACAATGGGAGTCAAAATTATATACAAATAATTTTGCACGACTACTTAGAGAGATATTATCTCTTCTACCTTGGGCTATTTTGGTGCAGTTGTTAGAAATTTGACATCGTCTATCCCGATGATTGGCCAAATAACCAACAACGAATAACTAATAACAAATGACTAATTGCCAAGTTGCCGACTTTTGCCTGGATCGAAGGTTTGCTATTGTTAACAACAAGACTATAACAAAAAATAAGAAGATAGCGATCGCGGCCCAAGGAGTGAAAATGGTTTACCATTCTGGTGGTGAACTGTTCCACGCCTTGAAAGACATCCATCTGAATATTAATACTGGAGATATTCAACTGTTGATGGGACCCTCAGGCAGTGGGAAAACGACTTTACTGTCTATTTTGGCTGGGATTCTTACTCCTACTGGTGGTAGGGTTCATCTCTTGGGAGAGGAGATTACCAAAATGTCCCCCAAGCAATTATCCCGCTTTCGACTGCAGAATATTGGCTTTATTTTTCAAGGTTTCAATTTATTTCCAGCTCTCACAGCTTTGGAAAACGTGCTCTTAGCCCTCAAAATTAAAGGGATTAGGGGAAAACCGGCTAAAGAACAAGCCTTGAGTCTCTTGTCTCAAGTGGGACTGGCAGATAAAGTTAATTTACTGCCCAGGAACCTTTCTGGAGGACAAAAGCAACGAGTGGCCATCGCCCGGGCTTTAACTGGATCTCCTGCTTTAATTATGGCTGACGAACCTACTGCTGCTTTGGACTCTCGTAGCGGACAAGGGGCGATCGAGTTGTTACGTCGTCTTGCCAAGGAAGAAGGCCGTACCGTTCTCATTGTCACCCACGACCCCCGTATTATGGATGTTGCAGATCGAGTAGTGCATTTAGAAGATGGAGTGTTGGACTAATCAGCTAAGAAAAAGATAGCGACCAGCAAAAAAATAATCTGGTCGCTGGGTTTTTATTCAGTTATTGGTAATAGATTACCGATCGCTGACAGTGGGAGCCAATTTAACATTCTTAGCTAATCCAACTAATTGTAAAAATCGAATTGTCATCCAAGTAATATCAATTTCCCACCATTGCAAACCGTGACGAGCAGAATATTGGAAAGCATGGTGATTATTATGCCAGCCTTCCCCATAGGTAACTAGAGCAACCCACCAACAGTTTCTAGAATTATCTTTAGATTCGTGACTTTGATAGCCAAATTTATGAGTTGCACTGTTAACAAACCAAGTACAGTGGAATACTACCACCAATCTCACAAAAACACCCCAAATGACAAAAGGCCATCCTCCTAAGAAATAGAGCAATAAACCTAAAGCTACTTGAATGGGAACCATACCCTTATTACAAAACTGATAAAATGGGTCATCAGCAATATCTTGGGTATAGCGAGGAATTTCCGCATTTGCTGGAATTTTGTACATCATCCAGCCTAGGTGACTCCACCAAAAACCTTGATTGGAATCGTGGGGATCTGGTTCCATATCTGAAAACTTATGGTGCATTCGATGCAAGCCGATCCAGTCCTGAGGAGAGCCTTGACAGGCGAGGGTTCCGCAGAAAATGAGAATGTACTCTAACCACTTGGGAACTTCAAAACTGCGATGGCTTGCCAAGCGATGAAATCCCAAAGTAATACCGATTGCAGCAGTAAGCCAATGGAGGAAAAGAGCGACACCCAAGGCCGACCAGGTAAAGTTTCCGGGGAATAAGGCTAATAAGGCCAACAGGTGGAGCCCCACCATGTAAAGGATGACACTCCAGGAAGGAGTTAGTTGATTCGATGTAGCAACAGTCATGCAGTAATTAAAATGTTAACTTCTTTTTTCGTACATATAGTACTTATTTATTTATTTCAGCTATATATTATATATACAACTGATGTTATTAGCAGCCTATTTTACATAGACTTCACTGTTGACAGTCTGCGGGCAGAAGTCACGCAGATTCTTTAGGTTACACCTAAAAGTATCAATCGCAAGAGCCTCGAACTGCTCGGACTCATTAATAAATTATTAAGAGCATTGCAGTTACAAAGAGTGTTTTTCGATTAAACAGCGATTAGCTATTGAAACCAATTTACCTGAACTCATGAACAGCTCTAAGCTGCTAGAACAAGCAGAAAAAACACTATTACCGATTTTTTCAGAAATCGACTCCAACGTCAAAAAAAATCTCAAACAAGTTATCCAAGCTTTCCGTCATTATCGGGTGGGCGTACACCATTTTGCCAGTGTTAGCGGTTACGGTCACGACGATTTAGGACGGGATACTCTAGATCGGGTATTTGCCCAAATAATGGGAACCGAAGCCGCTTGCGTGCGAGTACAGTTGGTTTCTGGAACTCACGCCATCGCCTGCGCCTTGTTTGGCATACTCCGTCCTGGGGACGAAATGCTGGCCGTGGTGGGTTCTCCCTACGATACTCTGGAGGAAGTAATTGGCTTGCGGGGTAATTGTCAAGGTTCTTTAACAGATTTTAACATCAAATACCGACAATTACCCTTGACAAAGCAATCCACCGTGGATTGGTCCGCACTAGAGACTGCAGTAGGCAATAGTACTCGGTTGGTGTTAATTCAGCGTTCCTGCGGCTATTCCTGGCGGCAAAGCTTATCTTTGGAAGAAATTGCTAAGATTGTGGGGATCGTAAAAAAACAAAATCCCAATACTGTTTGTTTTGTGGATAACTGCTACGGAGAATTCATTGGGGAAAAGGAACCAACGGCGGTAGGTGCAGATTTAATGGCGGGTTCCCTAATTAAAAATCCCGGCGGCACTATTGTAACTGCTGGAGGGTATGTGGCGGGGAAAGCAGAGTTAGTGGAAGCGGCAGCTTGTCGTTTGACGGCTCCGGGAATTGGTAGCAGTTGCGGGGCGACTTTTGGGCAAAATCGCTTGCTGTTTCAAGGCTTGTTTCTCGCACCTCAAATGGTAGGAGAAGCTGTGAAAGGGAGTCATTTGATTGCCTATGTATTTCATGAGTTGGGTTACGAAGTGAATCCTTTGCCCTTAGTACCTCGTCGAGATACCATTCAAGGGATTAAATTGGGTACGCCAGAGAAGCTCATTGCTTTCTGTCGGGCCATTCAACAGCATTCTCCAGTGGGTTCATATCTTGACCCAGTCCCCGCTGCCATGCCGGGGTATGAGAGCCAGTTGGTGATGGCTGGGGGGACGTTTATTGATGGTAGTACTTCGGAGTTTTCCGCTGACGGACCTTTGCGGGAGCCTTATGCAGTTTTTTGTCAGGGGGGAACTCATTGGACTCATGTGGCGATCGCCCTTGAAGCAGCAATTGAAGCTTTGACATAATGAATATAAAGAACATATTCCACCAATACAATAAATGAATAACTCTAATCTAGAAACGGAAAGGCAATGGAAAAGCTACGGCCACCAAATCAACATGAGGTGGTTGATCATAGGAGCGATCGCCACTGTGATTCTCTGGCAAATACCTTGGGGAAACTACATCCTCTATCCTTTTTCCATCTTAGCCACCTGGTTCCACGAGATGGGTCACGGTTTAACAGCTATCTTAATGGGAGGAGATTTCCGCAAGTTAGAAATTTTTGCCAATGGTTCCGGTTTAGCCACCCACAGCGGTAGTTTATATTTAGGTAGAATCGGTCGCGCTTTGGTAGCTGCAGGAGGGCCATTAGGACCGGCAGTGGCAGGTTCGCTCTTCATTCTCGCCGGGAAAAGTCATAAAACTGCAAAATATGGCTTGCTTTTCCTCGGTTCTCTCCTGATAGTCTCAGCCTTAGTTTGGGTCCGATCTGCCTTCGGACTGCTGGCTATTCCTCTTTGGGGTTTAGTTGTGTTGGCCATCGCCCTCAAAGCACCTCGTTCTTTTCATATTCCCGCAATTCAATTACTGGGTGTCCAAGCTTGTGTTAGTGTTTATCATCAAGTTGACTATCTCTTTACCCATCGTGTTGTTATCAACGGTAGAGCTATGCTCTCAGACACGGGACAAATTGCTCGACAGCTATTTCTACCTCATTGGTTGTGGGCTAGTTTAATCTGTTTTATCTCTGTCTTTCTCTTAGTACAAAGTCTGCGTCTGGCGAATATGCTCGATATAGCAGTTGACAGTTGATAGTGGACAGTTGATAGTTATACTGCAACCTGTCGGTTGCTCTCCCTCAATACTAAACACGTTCATAGGCCGGATACATATAGCAATGAACAATTAACAATGAACAATGAACAATTAAGAGGAAGAGAGGGAGTAGGTAGAAACCAGGTTTCTGAGGTTAAAATCTCTTTTTATATGAAATCTGAAAAAGAATGCTACAGATAGAATAGTGCGCTCTTTGTTATTTGCAAATGAATGTTTCAAGGTTCGANCNCCNCCT
>JH610751.1 GCA_000252485.1 Prochloron didemni P4-Papua_New_Guinea
GAAAGTCCCCCTTTTTAAGGGGGATTTAGGGGGATAGCAAATATTTTCGTAATTCATATTAGCTGTTTTATACTCTCCAGAAACCCGGTTTATTCAATTACTATCTCCAATTCAAGAAAACTTCCTTTAAACTTTGCCAAAAGTTGGACAAATTGGATTGAATTTCCTTCTTAAACTTCCAACTTTTAAAATCTCTCTCGTAAGCTTCTCCTCGCTCTTGAAAAGCCTTCCAACTATCGAAAGATAATTTTAAACCCCAGATGAGCAGGATATAAAGAGACCAAGAAAGATCGCCTCCACCAAGAAAGTCGATGGAGATTAAAAATGTATTAAAAATGAGATATTTAACTCCTTGGTATTTGATAATCTCCCTACGGTAGGAATTAAAAGCAAGTTTTTCCTCATTTAAATATTGTTGCTGCAGCCAATCCCTTTCTGCAGCTTGGATGCACTGAGGATTAATACCTAATTCACCTGCTATCTCTTCCAGTTGCTGGCGGGAAAATTCTCCCCCTGTTTCCTGACGGGCGATGGCCAAGTGAAGAATTTGCTGAATCTCCTCTTGGCTATAGGTTTGGGCTGTCTTCTGTTCCGATACTAACATGGCTATTTGGATGTCTCAATGGCGATTAGCTTGTTTTGTTCCTTTATTATGCCCAAGGGAGAACAATCTGCCAGCCGAACTTTTCTGGACGGGTTTTACACCAGTTGGCAAGCTGAGAAGTTAGTTACATTTCGTTACAATGAGAACAATGAAAAATAAAAAGCGAATTGGTTTTTTCTAATTAGGTGTGCAACTAGCAACTAGAGGCAAAAAACTAAGCCGCTTATAATAAGGAGGTTATCATGAATAACAACATTCGCGTTGGCAATTTATTCGGCATCCCATTTTACGTCAATCCTTCCTGGTTTTTAGTCCTAGCATTAATGACTTTTAGCTATGGAGGACAACTAGCGTTATTTCCTCAACTGGGAGGAATTATCCCTTGGCTTTTGGGATTAGTTGCCTCTCTGTTGTTATTTGCTTCTGTTTTAGCTCATGAATTAGGTCACAGTTTTGTGGCCATTGCCCAAGGAATTGAAGTCAAATCAATTACCTTATTTCTCTTCGGTGGTTTGGCCAGTTTAGAGAAAGAATCAGATACACCGTTGCAATCTTTTTTAATCGCGATCGCCGGTCCATTAGTAAGTCTGTTCTTGTTTGCCCTCTTAACTGTTATCGGTGCTAATCTTTCGCGAACCGCACCCCTGGCAGCAATTGTTTCTTTATTGGCTTCAATCAATTTAATCTTAGGATTGTTTAACTTGATTCCCGGTTTGCCTCTAGACGGGGGCAACATTCTCAAAGCTGCAGTTTGGCAATTTACTGGCAATCCCAACAAAGGAGTTTTGTTTGCCAGTCGCTTCGGTCAATTATTTGGTTGGTTAGGGGTGATTGTAGGTGGATTGGGTTCTTTCAACATCCTTCCTTTTGGTAGCTTCTGGACCCTCTTAATCGGTTGGTTTTTGTTGCAAAATGCTGGTCGTTCTGCCCAGTTTGCTCGAGT
This sequence comes from Prochloron didemni P4-Papua_New_Guinea, assembly GCA_000252485.1. Classification (GTDB taxonomy): domain Bacteria; phylum Cyanobacteriota; class Cyanobacteriia; order Cyanobacteriales; family Prochloraceae; genus Prochloron; species Prochloron didemni. The sequence continues at coordinate 1,548 of JH610751.1, forward strand.
AAACGAAACTTTAGCTAATTTAACTGCAGAAGATGCTATCAATCCTGATAGTCCTATTGTCCGGGCTAACTTAAACTTGCGAGAATTTGCTAACCAATACGTTATCGGTCAGCAGAAGTGGAATAAGTTTTTAGTCATCGATGAACAAGGAAAATTGCTAGGAGCCATTGCCGTTAATGACATGAAAAATATTCCTACTTCTGAGTGGCCCAACACGAGGATTGGCAAGTTACTTATCCCCGTAACTACTGCTCAGGTGGAACCAAACATCTCTCTGTTAGAAGTAGCGACCCTGATGGAACAGCAAAATCTTCAAGAACTAACGGTGGTGGAGGAAAATGGCATTTTAGTAGGATTAGTAGAGAAAACCTCAATTATTAACCTACTACAAAAACAAGCTCAACCGAAAGTTGTTTAATTGTTGTTGGTTGTTGGTTGTTGGTTGTTGGTTATTGGTTATTGGTTGTTGGTTATTGGTTGTTGGTTATTGGTTGTTGGTTATTGGTTGTTGGTTATTGGTTATTGGTTGTTGGTTATTGGAAAAATTATGTGAATAAAACGGGTGTGGTCAAAAGTAGTTATTTGGGGCTGAATATCTATATTATCAATCGTGGGGTAGCCCTCTGGGCTGCCTACCAATCGCGGGTAGGTGTTTTTATATCAAATACGAAAATAGTTGCTATCCCCCTAAATCCCCCTTATCAAAGGGGGATTTTTAACATATAATCTGTAGCATTCTTTTTCGGATTTTATATTAGCCCCCTAAGAGTCAGATATCAACTCAGAAATAGGATTCAGTGGTTCCAACCGCTCATGGTGGGATTTTTAGGAGAATAGATGACATAAGGGAAGGAACTTTCTCATATGGATACGAAAGAAATGTATAGTGCTGTAATTGCAGGTAATGTAGCGAAGGTTGATGAAATTTTGTCTAATGAGCCTGAGCTAATTTGGGAAATTGTGGTAGATGACACATGGCTGAGTTTGGCTGCATCTGAGAATCAAATAGGTGTTATGGAGCTTCTCATCAGTCGAGGAATTTCAATTAATACTGACTGGGCACGCCGCGCGGAACCAGCCATTTCAGCTGCGGCAAGTGAAAATGCCGTTGAGGCTGTTCGCTGGCTAATTAACCATGGAGCAAATGTCAATCCGGATCGCAGATCTAATAGCCCTTTGATTAGCGCAATTCACTCTGGCTCTGTCGAGTTAGTTCAGATGCTCTTAAACGCTGGCGCAATCACAGATTTTACATGGGGACATTTTAACTACTCTCCTCTTACATTTGCGCAATCATTTGGGGAATCCCACATTGAGATAGTACGTCTATTGGAGAAGTACCCAAGTCCGCAAGTTCCTACTTATAGTAGAGAAAGAGATGAAGTCGAGCAATATTTAGAGAGTTGCTACGGTTCTATCGAATACTCTCTGTGTGAAATTATCTCTGATATGCCCATTGCAATTAACATTATTAGGTTTGAAGGTGATGAGTCTTGCATCATTTTAGCAACATCTGGGATGAGTGCCAAAGCAATGTCAGTACCAGAAGATGCAGATGATTACAAATATGCAGAGTTGATGATGTATTTGCCCCCTGATTGGCCTATTTCTGAGCTTGCATCAAGTGACTCTGATTTCAATTGGCCAGTTCAGTGGCTTAGATACATTGCACGTTATCCACATCAACATGATACGTGGCTTATGTTGAGTTATACGTTTTCCAACGAAGACCCACCCGAACCTCTTTGTAATAACACTAAACTATCTTGTATCCTCTCTTTAAGCGGAGAGCAATTAACTAGGGCGGATAACACCTGTATTCAGTTTTATTCTTTGTACCCAATTTATCAAGAGGAGAGACAGATATTGGAGCAGTCTGGGGTAGAGACACTACTAGAAATGTTCCAGCAGTATGATATATCAACAGTAGTTGATATTGGCCGTCAGAACGTTGCCCTACTCTAGGGCTTGCCGATAAATCGTTATTGGTTATTGGTTATTGGTTGTTGGTTAAAGGAAGCCTCCAGCGAAAGGAACCGATGCTACTGCATAGTTATAGGCATTGGCGATCGCACTAAGAAGGCAAGAAATTAACCCTCTCTGCCCCTTCGGTAATGAGACTCTTCGCTTCATTCCCTATGTAAAAATATCCATTTTTCTCCCATTCTTTCTTTATCCACTTAACCAACTTGTAGTTTCCATCGTAGGTTGGGTTTCCGTCACGAAACCCAACAAGCCAAAAGATTGAGTGTTGGGTTTCGCTATCGCTCAACCCAACCTACAACTATTTATAAAACTAGTCTAGATTTAGACTAACGGTTGAGGTTAGAAACCGGGTTATAAAGGAAAATTTCGGCCAGAAACTCTAAAATAATGGTCCAAACCCGGTTTCTTCGCTATGAAGTTCAAAAGAGAAGTAGGGTGGGCAATGCCCACCAATATACTTTGATACTCTTTTAGGAAAGATTTTCATTAGACATCTCCCAAAATTGGGAATGCAATGCTGATATATAAGGGTTTGAGAATCAATTCTTACCATGTCTATTTAATTTAATCATTATACGCACAAACTGGTTCACCAAGTTTTAAGCTCTCTCGATAAACAGCTATTACAGCCTCTAGCATTCTTTTATATTCTTCATTTTCAAACTCATCATGTATTTCGTCAAACACTCTATCCTTTAAAGATAATATAGGCTCAGAAACTTCTAACTTAGCCTGCAGTTCGAGCATGAACGAGATTATTTCAAATATTTCAGAGTCAGATATATCTAAATATTCATCATTGGCAAATGAGCCTACGGAATCTCTTTCTAAAATCTCTGCTTTTTTAGGATTAATAGTCTTGGCAAATTCAATTATCAGTTCCCATTGGTTAAGAGGTATTCTTGCATTTCGCATAAAATGCCACGGTGATTGTTCTATAGGTAAACATTGTGAGGTATCAGCAGGAGCCTCAAATTTTCTGTAGATTCTTTTCATGATTTTCCTCGCATTGTTCTATGATAAAAAGAACCATCCACAAACAACAAATAACAAATAACGAACAACGAACAACAAACAACTCTCTCTCTTCTCTCTCTGTGTCCTCTGCGTCTCTGTGGTTTTTTCAATTCTTTAGTCTTTGTAAAGTCACCAGCGCTAACTGCTATAGATATCTTTCAATTGATCTCTCCAATTGAAGATAAAATTTGGTTGTGGTGGGCGATGCCCACCCTACAATTCTATCCCAACCAATAAAGTATAATCATTATCGCTTACAAACTCGCAGAAAAAAGGTTTTTTTTGTCTGGATTCATATATTCTTTCATAAATTAGATTTTGATTATCAATTCTCAAACCATTCCAAGTATTGTTTTTGTTCTGCCTATCATAGAATGTACAACTCATCGTGCATTACCTACGAAAACTATAAAAGAACCATTTACAAACAACAAACAACTAACAACCAACAACCAACAACCAACAACCAACAACTAATTCCTTCTTGCTGTTTTGAGCATGGCAATTAAGGTGTGATGAGCATCTTCTGCGTCTTGGAGTTGATGGTCAAATTCAATTCTCACTGGAACAGTTTCTCCTTGAATTTCAGCAGACAAATTCATTCCTTGAGGGTCAATAGAAACCATTTCGGCGGTTTCAGTGGCTGGTTGATTGCCAAAAGCTTTAGCATAGAGAACTACCGCATCGGCATGGTCTTCGTTCATGTGCTGGCAAATGCGATCGCTTATCGCTGAAGTAATTGTTTCTGACATTTGGTTAGCGAAAATTTATTTTTACTTACGAATTTTTTGATCCCGCAGGATAAATTTGAGACTTCCCTTATTAACTGCTATAATAGCAAGGCAGACGGGAAGATTACTCAGAGTGATCACGAAGGGATCCGCGAAGCTGTGCGCCTTCTTATTTTCCGGCGTTGCATAATTGAGACATGAATAAATAAAAACAGCTCTCTCTTTTTCCTCTGCGTGTGGCACAGGCATCTTGCCTGTGACTTCCGGCATCTTGCCTGTGACTTCCTCTGCGGTTTATTATTATTTCAGATCTTGATTAAGCAATGCCTATTTTCCTTTCAGGGCTTTCCGAAAGTTGCGGCGATAAGATTTATTAGTCAGGAGTAAAGCAGGCCACAATACAGACAAATAAATACGATTGCCCAAACTGGGTTCAAAATTAGTTCGCTTGAACCCTTGCCAGAATTTCCAAGTTCCCCAAAAATAACCTGCTGCGAGAGCTACCGCAATTAACTTAAAGACTAACACCATAGGATTAACGATGAAATTTTTTCTGTTTTTTCTAATTTAACTCTCGATGAGGTAATTTGTCTTTCTGAAAAGTGAGAAAATCACAACAGCTCACAGTTTTTCTGGGAGGCTACAAGTAAAGAGAAAATAAATAGAGCCAAGGAGACATTATGCGTGCAGTCCTGATGGCGGGTGGTTCGGGAACCAGACTGCGTCCCCTAACCTGCGATTTACCGAAACCCATGGTGCCAGTACTCAATCGACCCATCGCCGAACATATCATTAATCTACTCAAAAGGCACGGCATTAAGGAGGTTATTGCTACACTATACTATCTTCCCGATGTGATGCGGGACTACTTTCACGATGGGGAAGATTTTGGGGTGCAAATGACCTACGCGGTGGAGGAAGACCAACCCTTGGGAACGGCAGGCTGCGTGAAAAATATTGCTGAGTTATTAGATGATACTTTCCTGGTAATTAGCGGTGACAGCATTACAGATTTCGACCTGAAAGCTGCCATTGAGTTTCATCAGGAAAAAAAGTCTAAAGCAACTCTCATCTTAACCAGAGTTCCCAATCCAGTAGAATTTGGTGTAGTGATTACTGATAAAGAGCAGCGGATTCGCCGTTTTCTAGAAAAACCTTCTAGTAGCGAGATTTTCTCCGATACGGTGAACACAGGAACTTATATTTTGGAACCGGAAGTATTGGACTATCTGCCAGAAGACGAAGAAAAGGACTTTTCTCAAGACCTTTTCCCCTTGCTCCTACAACAAGGAGAACCCATGTACGGCTATATTGCTGAAGGTTATTGGTGCGATGTGGGTCATTTAGATGCTTATCGAGAAGCTCAATACGATGCTTTGCATTCCAAAGTAAAAGTAGATTGGCCTTATGCCGAGAAATCTCCCGGCATTTGGGTGGGGAAAAATACCTACATCGAACCTTCGGCGAAGATATCCGCACCAGTGTTAATTGGCAGCAACTGTAGAATAGGGGCGAGAGTTCATATAGAAGCAGGAACATCCATCGGCGATAACGTTACTATTGGGGCTGATGCTGACCTGAAGCGGCCTATTGTTTGGAATGGGGTAACTATTGGGGAGGAAGCCCATCTCAGCGCCTGTACTATTGCCAGAGGCACGAGAGTTGACCGCCGCGCTCAAATTCTAGAAGGGGCCGTAGTTGGCCCTCTCTCTACGGTAGGAGAAGAAGCTCAAATCAGTGCCACAGTTCGAGTCTGGCCCAATAAAAAAATTGAATCGGGAGCAATTTTGAATATTAACCTGATTTGGGGCAATACGGCTCAACGAAATCTTTTCGGTCAGCGAGGAGTTACGGGACTGGCTAATATCGATATTACTCCGGAGTTTGCGGTGAAGCTGGGAGTTGCCTATGGTTCCACTTTAAAGCCCAATTCTCAGGTTTTGGTTTCCCGAGACCAGCGCAATATTTCTCGCATGGTGAGCCGCTCTTTAATTTCTGGTTTAATGTCTACGGGAATCAATATCCAAAATCTCGAGTCTACGGCCATTCCCATTGCCCGCACCATGACCAACAATTTAAAACTGGATGGGGGGATTCACGTTAGGCTTCATCCGGACCGACCAGATTATATTTTGATTGAATTTTTGGACAAGCAGGGAATTAACGTCTCTAAATCGAAAGAAAAGAAAATTGAGGGAGCTTATTTTAAAGAAGATCTGCGGCGGGTGGCAATTCCAGAAATTGGCAGGGTATCTTATCCCACTGAGTTGTTAGATGTTTACAGCAAAAGCTTCCAGACTCATCTGAATGTAGAAGCAGTTCGCTATAGTAACTCCAAAGTTGTAATCGACTATGTCTACGCTGTCTCGGGAGCAGTTTTGCCTCGGCTTCTAGGTAAGTTCGGTTGCGATGCTGTGGTACTCAATGCTAGTTTGAGTCAGATGGCTCTTTCTAACGAGGAACGGGAAAGGTTGCTGGTTCAGCTGGGTCACGTAGTAGAGGCGTTGAAGGCTAATATGGGAGTGCAGGTAGCTGCCAATGGGGAGCAGTTTATTTTAGTAGATGAATCGGGGTTGCCTATTGCTGGAGAATTACTGACGGCGCTGATGGTGAATACCATTCTAACGGCTAATCCTCGCAGTACTGTAGTAGTACCGGTTCACGCTTCTTCCGCAGTGGAAAAAATTGCTCGCCGTCACGATGCCAAGGTACTACGTACTAAGGCCAACCCTACCGCATTGATGGAAGCATCTCAAGAGAATAAGAATGTGGTGTTGGGGGGAAGCGGAGAGATGGGCTTTATTTTTCCCCAACTTCATCCTGGTTTTGATGCCATGTTTAGTATTGCCAAACTGATTGAAATGCTCACTATTCAGGAGCGATCGCTGGCTCAGATTCGGACTGACCTACCCCGAGTGTTCCACAAGTCCTATACTATGCGCTGTCCTTGGACTGTTAAAGGAGCTTTGATGCGTCATCTGGTGGAAAGTCATGCCTCGGATAATCTGGAGTTGATTGATGGGGTGAAAATCATTGACCCTCTAAGGGATAATTGGGTGTTAATTTTACCCGATGCCGGGGAACCCCTGGTGCATATTTTCGCCAACAGTGACAATCGCGATTGGGTAGATCGGTCTTTGAAAGACTATCGTCTACGGGTTCAAAACTTTATCGACCGAGAACAAGATCTGGGTGTTTGATAATTTGTTGTTGGTTGTTTGTTATTTGTTATTTGTTGTTTGTTGTTGGTAGAAGAGGTATAATAGTACAAATGTTCTAATCTAGATTGGATTAATCTAATCTAGTCACTACTAGGAGATAGATAGATGAATAGCTGCATTTTAATGGCTCAGATTATTAGCGCTCCCCAACTGCGCAAGACTCAAGATGAACTAGAATTAACAGAGATGATGGTTCAATTTCAGAGTTCCAACCCGAAAGACCCTCCTAGTAATTTGAAAGTAATTGGCTGGAGACAGACGGCTAAGACCATTCATGAGAATTATTTTGAGGGCGATCGCGTTATTCTTCAAGGTCGTCTTTCTATGAATGTCTTCGAGAATAGTCAAGGCGTTAAAGAAAAGCGAGCGGAATTAGTTGTTTCGCGGATTGATAAACTGGATGGTACTGGGGGAAATACTCCTTTTTCATCCTCTGTCTCTAGTTCTAATTCAGATAATGTAGTTTCTATGAATTCTTATAAGCCAGCCCCCAATCCAGAATACCAGCAGGAGGAAGTAGAAGTTGGTAATAGTTCCCCAGCAATGGAAGTAGCAACAAATTCTTCAGATTCTGGTTCTTTGGACGATATTCCCTTTTAACTGGGTGTGGTCACAAATAGAATTCGCGAGTTTTTTCGTAGGGTGGGCATTGCCCACCACAACATCTATCGCGCTACGCGCAATTCAAAATTCAAAATTCAAAATTCATAAAAACGGCTATGACTAGGTTTCAGGCTTTATTAATGTCCTAACCTAAATGCGTAGTGCTATAATAGTTTCCTACCCTAATTCTAAAGTGTTTAGTATTAAGTGAGAGCAACCAACCGCTTGCTGTATAACTATCAACTATTCACTATCAACTGTCAACTGCTATATATTGAGTCACTTGAGATTCCTAAATCAGCAAAAAATTCATCAAATCCAATAGCATCACCCTCAGTAGTAGCCATGCGCATCTCAGCTTCTTCTAAGTCATGACGTTCTTCAGCTTCTTCCAGAAGTTGTAGAAACAATTTGTAGTCTCGAGCAGATATCATGTAGACAGGTTCTTTCCCTGAACGTTGAATTTCTAAATGTTCTAAACCAATAGCAACCTTATCTAGGGCATCCGCCCAATCATCCTTTATTTCTTCCACCGCAGGGATATTTATCATGATTCTTCTCGGGAAAAGGTCAACC
>JH610752.1 GCA_000252485.1 Prochloron didemni P4-Papua_New_Guinea
GATTCTTCATTGAGCAATAGTCTCATTATATCAGCAAGGGAAAAATAGAATAATAGAAAATTTAATACTAGAACAGATTGTTGATTATTAGTGAAAAAATTTGCTCGGGGGATTGACTTTTGTAACAATTTATCCCCCGAAAGTAATGCGGATAGAGCTACCACTACAGACTACTTCTCAACATCCATGCTACTTTCTCATGAACGTCCATACGGTTGACTAAAAGATCCACCGTCACTTCATCATGGGCTTCTTCCGCAATAGGTAGAATGGAACGAGCTGTTTTCACAACAGCTTCGTTACCTTGTACTAATAAGCGAATCATTTCTTCTGCTTCCGGAACGCCTGCAGTTTCTTCAATGGAAGTGAGGCCAGCGTATTCGCTATAACTACCTGGAGCTGGATAGCCTAGGGTACGTATCCGTTCTGCTATATTGTCCACGGCTGTAGCCATTTCGGTGTATTGTACCTCAAACATCATGTGTAGAGACTGGAAACGAGGTCCAGTCACATTCCAGTGGAAATTATGAGTTTTGAGATAGAGGGTGTAGGTATCTGCCAGCAAACGGGAAAGTCCCTCCACAATGGACTTTTTGCTCTCTTCCGGGATACCAATGTCAGCTTCTGATGGTTTCATCAACTTCAGCGCGATAGTTTTCTGATTAAGATTGTAGGTTAAATTGAGCCAATGAAATAGTTTTAGCAAAGAAACCGGGTTCCTGCTATTATATCAAATACGAAAATGTTTGCTACAAATAGTTTATTTAGAGTAGGTTGGGTTGAGGTAACGAAACCCTTCGGCTACGCGGTCCCAGAGGGTCGTCGAAGGGCAGGGCAACGCCCAACAAACCACAAAATTGGTGTTGGGTTTCGCTATCGCTTAACCCAACCTACAATTACTAAGACTTACGCAGAAACCTGGTTTCTTGACTAACAATATCGACTTGAGGCTTTACAAGGCGATAGATTCGGTCAATACAGTATTCGGATTAACGATCGGTATCGAATATGCTTTAGATGGGAAGAAAATCAAGTTTATGATGTTGAAATTGTTGATTATCATCGCTAGTTTTTGAGGAGGATGAAGATGAATGAGGTTTATCTAACACCTGTTCATCCAGGTGAAGTACTAAAGGATGAATTAGAAGAACTTGGTATGTCTCAAACAGACATAGCGAAACACATAGGAGTACTACCAAAAACCATTAATGAAATTTGTCTTGGTAAACGAAGCATTAATGCTTCAATGGCTATGAAATTATCTCGTGCCTTGGGTGCTAGTCCGCAGTTTTGGCTGAATCTTCAAAACAATTGGGAATTGAGTCAACTTGATGAATCTGACTATAAAGATATCGAGCTTTTAGTAGCTTAAGTTTTGTTAGATATTGGTTTGAGCAAATTATCTAAAATTTTAGCAAAAGGCTTGACTATAAATCTTCTCTCTTTCGGACTCTGTGTCCTCTGCGTCTCTGTGGTTATTTTATATCAAATCTGAAAATGTTTACTACAGATACCTGTTCTAGTGGATTTGATTTCAGCCAAGAAACCGGGTTTCTCTTATTATTTTAAGAATTAATATTGAAACTTTGGGATATTCCCGGTTTCTCAACCTACGGGATAACCTCAATCTATACTACCATGGGATAACCTATTTGTAGCAAATATTTTCGTAATTAATATTAATTTTTAAGTCAATAGCAACTTTATCTAAAGCTACTCTAAAATTAAACAAAAAAAGATTTACATGTTTGTAAAACTAACAAGCGTAATACAAAAAGCTAAATTTTGAAGCCTTTGATACATGGGTCGTCTCAGAAAAATCTGTTTCGAGGCAAGCTCGAAGCGCTATAGTTGAAGGGGGGCGATCCCGCAGGGATCTGCTTCGCAGCGATCGCAAACAGTTGAATTTTTCTCAATAGCCACGGTTTATTTTGAAAGTTATATCAAACCTGAAAATGGTTGCTACAGATACATTAGTGAATGATTTCAGCCCAGAAACCGGGTTTCTCCTATTATTTTAAGTATTAATGCTAACATTTTGGAAAGAAACCCGGTTTCTCAACCCACGGAATAACCTCAATCTATACTATAATGCAATAAACTATTTGTAGCAATCATTTTTTAATTTCATATTAGGCAGCCCAGAGGGTTGTGAAAGTTAGGCAGCCCAGAGGGTTGTGAAAGTTAGGCAGCCCAGAGGGCTACCCCACAATTGACTTTCTACATATTCAGCTCCAAACAACTACTTTTGACCACAAACAACCAACAACAAAATAACTACAATGCGTTTCTCCTAGAACCCAATGTTGGTGGGGAACTAATTTGCTTCTTCTGGGCTGGGGGTGGAGTTACTTCTTCTGTCTTCTGTTCCAAGGTTTCTAATGCCGCTTCAACCTCCGGTGTCACTTCTTTCCCATCATTACTGAGCAATTGTTTTAATTGACTAATAGCAGTGCCTAATTTCCCATCTTCTAGCAAGGTATTAACGAGAGTTAAACCGCTAGTAGATAGGAGCAACTTGCTAATATCTCCAGCACTTCCCGCTCCATTACTGTTACCATTTGCCCCAGGAAAAGCATAAATCCGAGCATCTCCCAATACCCCCGGTTGAGGAGCCAAAGCCTTCACGATTTCCGGCAAATGTCCCGCCAGTTCCGGCCAAATCTGTTTCAACAACTCCACAGTCCGATTTGCATCGCTCAGAGCATTTTCTGCCTCAATCAAAGCTCTTTTACCTTCCGCTTCAGCCAAGTCTTTATAACGATTTGCTTCTGCTAAAGTGCGAATGGATTCTGCTTCTAAATCTGCTGCTTCCCGGGCAATTTCTGCTTGGCGCTTGCGACGGTAAACATCGATTTCAATAACATTGTTGTCGGAAATTTTCCGCTGTTCGGCTTGTTTTTCTGCTTCGATAATAGAGAGCCTTTGTTCCCTTTCTGCTTTCTCTATTTCCGTTGCTGTTAACACAGCTTCTTCTGCCTGGGCTCTTTCCGCTTCTGTATCCAGTCTTTGCCTTTCTTTCTCGACAATGGCAATGGCTGCTTCTTGTTGAGCGATTTTAGATTCTCGTTCCGCATCTGCTACTTCTACTTGGGCTTTCAAACGGGAAGCATCTACTGTTTTTTGCCGGGTAATTTCTGCAACTTCCGCTTCTTGTTGTTGCAAGGTTTGAGCTACTTTAAATTCCTTGTTCCTTTCTTCTAAAGTAATGTTGGCTTCAATTTGTTTCGCTTCTACTGCCAGTTGTTGTTGAATCTTTTGCTCTTCTAAGACTTTCTCTCGAGTAATTTCCGCTACTTCTGCCTCTTGTTTTTGCAGGGTCTGGGCTACTTTTAATTCCTTATTCCGTTCTTCTAAGGCAATATCAGCGGCAATTTTTTGTTCCTGTACTGCTAGATTCTGCTGAATTTTTTCCTCTTCTACTGCCTTTTCTTGTAAGATTTTATTCCTTTCTATTTTAGCAGCTTCTTGGTCTTGAGTTTCTTGGATTTCCCTGGCTTGTTGTGCCTTTAAGAACTCAACTTCTTTCTCTTGATTTAGTTTTGCTTGTTCTTTTTCTTGACTAATAGCGAGGGATTGCTTTTCCGCGTTCAGTTCCTGCTGTTCTACCGTTATCTTGGTATTTAATTCCAGTTCCTTCTTTTCCTGATGGGTCTTTAACTCTACATCCAGTTTTTGCTTAATAGAACGTTGAATAGTTTCCGTTCTCAGTCGCACTCCCTGAGCGTCAAAAAAGTTATTTTCGTCGTAAGTATCGCTCTCTTCTATTTCCGAGATGGCAATATTATTGAGAGTTAAACCAACTTTTTTCAAATCTTGCTGAATCAAGTTGAGTACTTCATCGGCAAAGCCCAATTTATCGGAATCAATTTCTGCCAGACTTTTCCGTTTGGCCGCCGCTCTAATGGCATCGTCTGCTCGTTTTTCTAAAGCATCTTTGATGTCATCTGCGGCAATTCTCCCTTGTTTGGATAAGCGGGCTGCAGCAGTTAAAACATCTTCTTGATTGGGATTGATACAGACATAAAATGTCACTCGCATGTTAGCTCGTAAATAGTCTTGAGTGCGAACAGCCAGATTACCAGTACGCACTACATCAATAGAAAGTTCTCGCAAAGGTACCCGAGTCAGTTCGTCAAATCCCGGTAAAACAATACAACCACCATTGAGAATAACTTTTTTGCCTTTCTTAGACAAGCCGCCAGTTTTGACAAAAGCTTCATTGGTGGGAGCAATAACGTATACTCGAGTATAGGCCCAAGTTGCGATAATTAATAAAAGCACCAGGAAACCGATAATCCCAGCCAAAGAAACTATTCCTCCACCTAGTTGAAAAAGTTGGCTCAGTTGGGCAGTAGGTTTAAAAGCTGCTGGTTGAATGGTTTGCAGGATTAAACTTTGCTCTTCCATAGGAAAATTGTTTTCAGTGTTTTGAATGTTTTCAATTGCGATATTATTCCCCTCCTTGTCAGTTATAGGAACCCGGGGAATAGTGGGTAAAGATTGGATGAAAGTAAGCCAAAATAACATTGTCTGATTCCCTTAATGAATGTTAATTGTTGCTTTGGCGAGGATTAGCTAGCCAAAATTGCTCGTCGGCGCTATCTTTAGCAATAGCTAAATAATGGTTTTTGGTGCGGTCGATAATCAGGACTTGGGAGTCTCGCTGGGGTACAATTTTAGCCCATTGAGGCAAACAAACGGTGATAGTGACTAAATTACCCGCTGGGTCCACCACGTCCACTTGACCGATTTTGCCTTCAATCAGATAAGGGATTTGTTTGGAAGCTACCGTGCCGACACAACCCATAAGGCGATCGCCGCTAGTATCTTCTCCAAAAGAGGCGAAGATTTTGCCCAAAGGACGGGAGATGAGACTGCCCAGGAAGAGGCTGAAGCCGCAAGAAGCCAGAAACACCAATCCTCCCAGGCCGACAAAGCGTTGGGGAATGCTGCCGGTAAGATTGCCAATAATGACATTGAGCAGCCAGCCAGAAACCCCCCAAGTGCTAAAATCGATTGCTAAGAGTAGGATTAGGGGTGCTTTGCCAATGCCCAGCCAGCCGAGAATTGCTAAAGGCAGGAAACTACCTTCTAGCTCAACATCTGCATCTATACCCCCATCCACATCAACGTCTAAATCTAGATCCCCATCTATATCTACATCTTCCCCACCTCCGCCGGAAAAGATAACTAACAGAAACAACACAACTCCTATGGCAAGGAATAACCAGTAAGGGAGATTGGCAGGATCGAATAACATGGAAGCGCTTACTCTGAAGATAGGAAGAATTTAATGGTTTATTTTAACCGCAGATGAACACAGATAAACGCAGATGTTTTAGGATGGTAAAAACAACAACAAACAACCAACAACCAATTACAAAACTCGCAGTTAGTAGGGTGCGGGCGCTAAGAGCGGCGCTTCGCGAGCGCAACGCACCACATTACCTATAGCTAAGTTGTGTTGGGTTTCGTTACCTCAACCCAACCTACGAAAAATAAACTACTTTGCTACTCTTGTTCCAAACGGCGAATCCTTTGTGAGTGGTCTTCAGTAATCCTATCGTTCACTTGGGCATTAGTAACCAACAATTCTGCAATTCGCGTCAAACCTTGAACCTGCCCCGTCAAACTTTCAATCTGTTGGGAAACTCGATCTAGTTCTGACTGACGACGGAGATCGCTCTCTTGCAACTCCCGCTGACGAGCAAGAAACAAGTTCATCTCTTGTTCCATATTTTGCTGAAACTGTTGCTGATTAGCGACAAACAAGTTCATCTCTTGTTCCATGTTTTGCTGAAACTCCCGCTGACGAGCGACAAACAAGTTCATCTCTTGTTCCATATTTTGCTGAAACTGTTGCTGAGATTGGAGCATGCCCTCTACGATCACCTGCATTTCTTCAAAAGTCATGATTCTTTATTTCTCTTTTAATAATTTCCATTTATCATTCTACATCGTTTCGCGCGATTTGGCTTTTATATTTATTATTAATTCAATCCCACATTCCGTACTTCCTGCTACAGGCGCACTCTTCCCTCTGCGTCCTCTGCGCCTCTGCGGTTCATATTTAACCAACAACCAACAACAAACACTTCGACTACGCTCAGTGCAGGCAACCAACAACCAATTACAAAACTCGCAGAATGCTGGGAATAGTCTCAACAGCTTTTTTCTCACGAATATCCTCCAGGGCTTGGCGGAAATTTCCTTCCCGCACGTCGTGAGTTACTACGACAATTTCTGCCAAACCAGCATCCCGACCAATTTGCACTACCGACTCTAAACTAACATTAAACTGACCAAAGCTAGTTCCGAGATGGCCGATTACTCCCGGCACATCTTGACAGAGAAAGCGAGCGTAGAAGCGAGTGACTAACTCTGTAATAGGAGCAACAGTGCAATAATCTTGATGAGAACAACTTAACAAGGGATCTAACTTCTGGCTATTACCCTGGGACACCAACAGAGCCACAATATTCAAAATATCCGACACCACCGCGCTGGCAGTAGCCCCCTCACCGGCACCTGGACCGAAAAACATCACCTGTCCCAAGGGTTCTCCTTCCACCAAAATCGCATTATTCACCCCATTAATACTAGCTAGAGGATGGTGCTGGGGAACCAGGGTGGGATGTACCCTCACTTGCAATCCTTCTTGCTCAACTTCAGTTTTCTGGGCTATGGCCAGCAATTTAATGGCAAATCCCAGTTTCTGGGCGTAGTTAATATCCGCAGCGCTTACCTGTCTAATGCCTTCGCAGTGAACCTCTTCCCGCTTCACTCTACCAGCAAAAGCAAGAGAAGTGAGAATGGCTATTTTATCAGCTGCATCTAAACCATCCACATCGGCGGTAGGATCTGCCTCCGCATAACCTAATTCTTGGGCTTCCTTCAGCACCTCTGCAAAATCCGCCCCCGCTGCCGTCATTTGAGTGAGAATGTAGTTCGTCGTGCCGTTAACAATGCCCATAACGCTGGTGATGCGATTTACTCCCAAAGACTGTTTCAGAGGCTTAATGGCCGGAATACCGCCCCCTACAGCCGCTTCTAACAGCACGTACACCCCTGCTGCATTGGCTGCAGAGAATATTTCATCCCCGTGACGAGCGATAACTGCTTTATTGGCGGTGACTACATGTTTCCCCGCTTCAATGGCTTTGAGAATCAGAGTTCTAGCTGGTTCCAGTCCCCCTATTAATTCCACTACAATGGCTATTTCTGGGTCCAGGGCGATCGCCTCCAAATCCGTGGTCATTATATCTGGGGGGAACTGGACAGGGCGGGGTTTAGAAGTATCCCGCACTCCCACCGCTTTAATTTCGATTTCCTGCAACAGAGGATGACGACCTTCCGGATCCAGAATAATCCGAGCCGTTCCCGTTCCTACCGTCCCCAACCCTAACAAACCAATCTTGCAAGCCACAACTGCCATCCTGAATCAATAAACAATTATCAATTATCAATAGACATCTCCAGAAAAGGTTCTGAAACCCTTGTATATCAAGATGTCACCCCTAGTTTTTGGAGATGTCTAATTACTCAATATACAGCACAAGTGTGGTGCGTTCGCAACACACCCTACTAATAGCGTTACTGGTCACTGGTCACTGGTCACTGCATCACCATGCCACCATCCACATTAAATACCTGTCCCGTAATATAAGCTGCTGCAGGGTCTGCAGCCAAGAAACGGATAGTTCCCGCAACTTCTTCCGCTTCACCGTAGCGACCCAAAGGAATAAATTTCAGAATTTCTTCCGATTCTAGATCCTTAGTCATATCGGTAGTAATAAATCCTGGAGCCACAGCATTAACCGTCACCCCCCGACTAGCTAACTCTTTCGCAACAGTTTTGGTAAAGCCAATTACTCCTGCTTTGGCAGCACTATAATTAGCTTGACCGGGATTGCCCATTTGTCCCGCAACCGAAGCAATATTAATAATCCGTCCGCTGCGCTGTTTCAACATTTTCTTACTCACCGCTCTGGTCATCAAAAACACTCCCGTGAGGTTCAGGTCTATTACTGCTTGCCAGTCTTTGGGTTTCATGCGCAACAGTAAAGTATCCCGAGTAATACCGGCATTATTCACCAGAACGTCTATGCGACCCCATTTAGCCAAGGTCTCTCCCACCAGTTTATCTGCTTCTTCTTCTTGGGAAACATCCGCACCAATGGCAATCGCTTCTCCTCCAGCAGCAGTAATTTCCGCTACCACTTCTTCTGCTGCAGCACTAGAACGAGCGTAGTTCACAGCTACTTTAGACCCTGCTGCAGCTAAAGCTAGAGCGGTAGCCCGTCCGATACCCCGAGACGCTCCAGTTACTAAAGAGACGCGATCGCGCAAATACTGTACTGTTTCCGGTAATAGTTCCATCTATGGCAATTATCAATCAACTCAATATATCTTAAGCCCATTTCTTCATAATTCGGATATCATGGGAAACTCGTTACCCTTGAGAGCGACTATGGCAGTTAAAAAGAAATTTGTTAGTTTTGAAGAACTTCTTGCCAATTCAGAAGTACCCGTATTAGTAGATTTCTATGCTACTTGGTGCGGTCCCTGTCAAATAATGGCTCAAATTTTAGAGCAAGTCGGCCCCAGCCTTGCCAATCGAGTGCAAGTGGTTAAGATAGATACAGATAAGTATCCCAGTCTGGCTTCTCAACATGGAATTGAAGCTTTACCCACATTAGTATTGTTTAAAAACGGTCAGCCTGTAGACCGGATTGAAGGAGTTCTGCAACCACCGCAATTAATCCAGCGCTTGCAACAGTTTCTTTAGTTGTTGGTTGTTGGTTGTTGGTTGTTTGTTCTTTGTTGTTGGTTGTTGGTTGTTTGTTGTTGGTTGTTTGTTCTTTGTAGGGTGGGCATCGCCCACCATTCACCATATATATATAATTATTAACCGCAGATGAACGCAGATAAACGCAGATGAATTAAAATATTTTATTGCATCTTGGGATGGGACACAGGCAAGATGCCTGTGCCACGATGAAGTACAGAGAAAGAAAAGTAAATTGTAGGGTGCGTTCGCTAAGAGCGGCGCGAAGCTGGGGCGCAACGCACCAGCCAAAATTCACAAGCAATAAACCAATCTAAAAATAGTGTAATATACTTCCCCTCAAAATGAAGCACTCAATCGAAATTGTAGTACTTCATGCCGCATCACGAAATTCCGAATCTGGATTATTAGGTTCTTCAACTTGAACATCATCGATAATAATATCTAAATGTTTGATATCGATTTTATTTACTTGTTCTTGTTTGATTTTTGCTTTTGCTTTTTGTCTAGCTTTAGCATTTGATAATCTTTTATTCTCGCTCCAAGCAACAAATCCCATACCCAAAACGAAACTGATGACCACCACACTTCCAGCTGGATTACCACCAGTTATCAATAACATGATTAAAACCCCAAGAAACACTAGAGATGTTTGTTTAATTAAAGAAACAAAACTAGCCTTTGCTTCATCGTATAAACTAATTTGTTCTCGTTTTATTAAAGACATGAGCAACTCACTGTTTGTTATTAGAATAAATCCCGCAAATCTTTCCAAAGACGAATGATTATTCGACCCCCTAGAACAGTCCAGAGGCAAAAGCCAGAGCCTACAATAATCGAGCAAGCATAAAAATTAACGCTCCAGACCGTTTCAGTTTTCACACAAACGTCAAAACCAGAATAGTCTTTTCCAATAATCAACTTACCAATCCAACTGGGAACTTGTAATAGTATAGATAAGGCGCACCGCTCCGCGGATCCCTGCGGGATCGCATCTTGAATAGTTAGGTAGACAGTTCGCCAAAGCTGTCCCATCACAGCTTGACCGAGTTCATCCACAAGTTCCCAAATATTTCTCAGAATTTCTGTAGTCTTTCTCTCCGTTATATTTATTGGGAAATAGCATTTCTCATACTTGTTCGCTCATCAGAAATAGGTTTGGAAGCAGTCCGCAGGTTTATAGGTGTACATATTGAGGGAGAGAAACGCTATATAAAACCCAGAAACCGGGTTTCTGCTATTATTTTAGGGATTAATATCGAAATTTTGGTAAGAAACCCGGTTTCTCAACCCAAGGGATAACCAAAAAACTAAATCTTAAATCATCTCACTCCACCAATAACCATCCTAAAATCATCTGTGTTCATCTGTGTTCATCTGCGGTTAAAAATAGCTAGCTATAAACACAAAGCTTTATGTTAATATTATAATACCAGTTAGAGTCTTATTACTGTACTCATCTAGATAATGTTGTGTCATGACCCTAGCTATACCCAAACCTCCCATTTTTTACCCAGAAGCCGACGGTAAACCCATGTCTGAAAGTGATTTTACTCGCGATTATTTAATTTATTGTGTGGAAGTTTTGCAGTATTATTTCCGGCATCGGCAAAACGTCTACGTGTCGGGAAATCTGTTTATCTATTACGAACAAGGAGTTCCCGACGCGGTAATCTCACCGGATGTTTTTGTTATTTTTGGAGTCAGCAATAAAAAACGCCGCAGTTATAAAGTTTGGGAAGAAAAGAATAAAACTCCCAACTGGGTTCTAGAGGTAACATCTCTCACTACCTGCAATACCGATCGCCAGGAAAAACCTCACAAATACGCTCAAATGGGAGTGGAAGAGTATTTTCAATACGACCCCACCGGAGATTATTTGAGTCCCCATCAACTCCAAGGTTTTCGTTTAGTTAATGGCAAGTACCAACCCATAGTACCGCAGTTTCTCGATTCCGGGGTTCTGTTCATTCCCTCGTCCGTTTTGGCACGACCGTTGCGCCTTATTTCAGGACAGTTGCGGTTCTATGACCCAGCGACAGAAAAGCTTTTGCTCTCATCTTCGGAAATGCGAGGGATGGCGGAACAAACCGAACAGCAGCTTGCACGAGTCCAACAGCAGCTAAAGGACGCAGTTCCTCAATTATTGGCTACAGGAATGACAGCGGAGCGAGTCGCCCAAATTTTAGGTTTATCTATAGATGAAGTGGAAAGTAGCGAATAATCATTCTAAAATGTGGCACAGGCATCTTGCCTGTGAAGGCATCTTGCCTGTGATATCATGTCCGCTAGCATAGTAATTTTATAACAAGATGAAATCGACTTGTCAAGCAAAAATATATTCTTTGAATACTTCAGACCTCGTAATTCTTGCTTTACGACTATTAGTGCCTGAATACACATAAGAATAATACTCTCCATATTTATTATTTTTGTTATTCTTATTTTCTACAATTTTTGATTCCAACTCTTTCAAGCGAGTAACAAGATCGCTAGGAATTTCTTTATTATCCTTAATATGTTGGGCAAGTTCTACTACTAAGGTAAAAAAACTTGACTTCCTAAACCAAATCGAATCCAACAATAAATCGAAGTCATCAATTATAGCAAAAGTCTTAACGAGAAGTGCTTTCATATGAGTCTTATTATCATATCGATTGTTATATTGAGCAATATAAGATTCCATTTCTTTATTTTGAGGAAAATACCCTTCATTTTCTATAGTCGTCATTACCAATAATATAAAATGCAAATCAGCCATTCTTGTCAATTCTGATTCGTAAAATATTTCATATTTTTCTAAAGAAATATCTTTTAAAATTTGTTTTCCTGTTGTGATAAAGTGACCGTTATAAACAGCATTATTGATTTCTATATCATTTACTTGAAATTTAGTTAAATTAATCCTCCTAAATATTTCTCTAATTGAATCATCTTCTACTTTCCCAATATCTCGCACAACAATTTGATATGATAAGAATTCTTTCCGTTCCTCCTCAGTCAGGGCTTCAAATTTAGGAATTTTTTCCCATTGTGACTTATCTGAATCGTCTTCTCCATCAATATATCGTTTTATTGTAGTTAATCTTTGCTGACCGTCAATCACATATTGAGTTGTTTTGAGTTTTTTGGTATCTATTTCCCCCTGGCATACATATATTTCTGGAAATGGATACCCTTGCAATATAGTGTCGATAAACTCTTGTTGATGTTCCTGAGTCCACACAAACTTCCTTTGAAAGTCAGGCTGTAGAACCAGGTTTCCTGTCTCAAGTTTTTGATAGATATCAGCGATGGTAGGATTAGTAACAGAAGGTTTAATTTGATTAGACATTGTTTTTATTTAGCTCCAAGGAATTTTGCAAATCTTTCAATCCACTTACTATATATCTTTCAAAATGTTGATAGCTTTTCAGTGACCAGTGACCAGTGAGACGGTGTTTTCAGTTTTTTACTTGTCGGTCACCAAATGTCATTTCAGAAACTTTGAGATCGTGCAAGCTAGTAATAGTTTGAGCATATTTGGAGCAATTTAAGTTTCTGGAGAGGTGTATATATTGAGGGAGAGAAACGCTATATAAAACCAAGAAACCGGGTTTCTGCTATTATTTTAGGGATTAATATCGAAATTTTGGAAAGAAACCCGGTTTCTCAACCCAAGGCACAACCAAAACAACTAAATCTTAAATCATCTCACTCCGCCAATAACCATCCTAAAATCATCTGTGTTTATCTGTGTTCATCTGCGGTTAAAAATTAGTCCATCAAGGGAAATTTATTTTACATCAACAAGAAAATGGTGGGCAATGCCCACCCTACACATACAAACAAAAGCACATTTACCCAACTAGGTAAGAACAAAAACTCTCGCCTGTTCTGGTTCCAACTTGATAGTCATAAAACCATTTATCTTCCCCTCATCTCCAGTTTCCACCACCTCATATTTTGTATTATCCGGTAAATACACCGAAAACTCACCCCCATCAGTAGAATAGGCATATAAAATTTTAGCGCATTCATCCCCACTCCCAGCCTCGCAACTGCTAGGTTCCCGGAGCATAAACATATCTTGATCGCCACTAGAAGAGCGAGGATAAATAAACCGAGTCTCCCCATAGCGCAAAACAGGATATTGACGGCGCAAGTGAGCCATTTTCTTAGTAGCCTCGTAAATAATCGGCTTCCAACCAGCATCCTCGGGCCAAATCATCATCGGTCGATTGAAAGGATCGCCCCCCATGCCAAACAAGCCTTCATGTTCAGGATGGTAGGGAACAGCCAAGCCAGTTTCCGCACCGTACATTACCAAGGGAATCCCCCGAGCGGCAAACTGGAACTTAATCAGACTGGCATAGGCTTCATCAGACATGTGAGGATAGAAAGTCCTCACCCTGGGTTGGTCGTGATTTTCCGCAAAATTCACCCATCCTTTCGCTTCTTCATCGGAGACCAAATCCAAAGAACGGGTGGGAATTTCTAGAGTACCTGCAGGATTGAAAACTTGATGCCACAATTTCTGCAAGGGTCTTTCATTGTAATGTTCTGCCTTCCTTCCCAGAACAAGTTCTCGCAAGATAAAAGCCCGTCCGTCCCAACCGCGATCGCCTGCAAAAAACCGTCGCGCTGCTTCGCTCACATTAAAGTCAAACTGAGTAATATGGTCAGTTTCTTGGAGAAAATCGATGCTAGGAGGATAGCGATAGCCGCCACTAAAATATTCCCCAATTAAAATCGCCTTGGGATCGATACTCAAAACAGTATCTTCAAACTTGCGCCAAAAACGCTCATTGATATGTTTAACAGCATCTAAGCGGAAACCAGCAATTTGATAGCCTCCCTCATTGAAAGTCATCCAAAAGCGAGCGCAATCCAGGAAATATTTCTCCACCTGGGGTGCATCCTGATTGATATCCGGCATTCCACCGCTAATTTGTCCTTCCTCCAGCAGTTTCTTACTGGCATTGCCAAAATCCCAAATAATTTGAGGCGGATGAAACCATCCCTGGGGGTCTCGCTCTCCGGTTTTGGGGTCCCAATGGGTAGCTACTAATTTACCATGCTTGTAAATATTGCCATTGTCCGCAAACCAAGATTCTCCAAAGAGAAAGCCTCCAGCACCAATTTCCGGTGGTTCCGTAGAAATATGACCGGGGGAAGTTTGGTTCATAGTGATATCCAGAATCACTCCAATTCCCCGCTTGCCAGCTTCATTGAGCAATTGGCGAAAAATATCGTAGCGCTTCCCTTTCCGGTCTTCCTGATCATCTCCTAATTCATCTTCTGGTTGGCGAAAATGCTCGTCTATTTCGTACCAGTCTTTGGTCCAATAGCCGTGGTAAGCAGAAGAAATGCTGCGATAAAAAGAATCTATCTCGGCACTATCGTCCTTTTTAGAGCGATGTAAGTAGTTCTTAATGTCTGGATGATAGAAAATACCATTGGCATTATCTTGAATGGGAGAAAGAATGATTTTAGTTACTCCCAGGTCTTGCAGATAATCCAGTTTTGCTATGATACCTTTTAAATCGCCTCCCCAATACATGGCCATGTAACTGCGAGTGGGGTCGTAAGTATGACGGAGGAGCAGTTTATTCATTTCCTTGTAGAGGTGTTGCTCCCGATCGCCTTCTGGCTTATCTATAAAAGCAAAATTGGGAACGTTATTTTCCGGTTCTCCATCAAAAAAACGGTCTACCACAATGTAGTAGAGAACGTCATTCTCTAAATTCCCTGGAACTGGAGTTCTTGCTGGTAAAAATTGTTGGGAGGCTGCTAATGCAACCGGTATTGGTTCTGCCAGGAGCAGAGTGAAAGTTAGCAGCCAAATCCAAATATGTTTCCAATAACCTTTCATATGTTGTTTTTTTTGAATAATCAATTATTACTTTAACTTGTAACTGAATAACTCCACCCAATCTGATATCACTAAATCCTGACTGGTGGTTAGGTTGCTGATACATTTATGCGGTGCAAAACGATACAAAATCGCCTTTCACGACAATAGCATCACTTTGCTATACCTGCTATTTGTCCCTCATTTTTATACATTTCTATCCACAGACTGGGGAATCCTTCCAAAACTTCTTGGGAGTTTGGCAGTTTGTAGCTATGGTCAATTGCAACTTGTTGTACTTGTTCCACTTGTGTCAAATCCATTTGACCTAATTTTTCAAACCATAATTCATTCAAATTCGAGCTAGTTTCATTAAAAAACCTAGTAAATCCAGGAGTCAGCAGAATGACAAACATCACCCCAAAGCTGATCGAAACAAGCCATCTCAAATTTATACCATATTTTTTCAAGAATTCCTGAAACTTCCAGCTAACAATATACTTTAACTCTTGAAAGCGAAATTTCCATGCTGTTTGCCAACTCACCACTGCTAATTCTTGCTTTTGTCTCCGATCGACTGCTTGCCGTTCTATTAGATTCAAAAGTGCAAAATAGATTAATTCTCCCACATTAAACCCCACAATGTAGCCAAAGTAACCTACCATGTAAAAGCAGAGCATCATTTTGTGGTCGAAATGTACTAGGGGAGCCAAGTTAATTTCACCCGATTGAAAGAAAAAGATGCCCATACTATAGGCAGACCAACTAGCCACCATGCTAGTATAATCTACCAACGGTTTAAGCAAAACTTTACGGATCCGCACATTATAACTCGTGCCTCCCATATCTTCATACAGATATTTGCTCAATACTAGTTTCAAAGGATTGGGGCGTTTCATTTCTGGCGGACTGTAAATCTCGTTACTAAAAGGATTCAGGAAACCATCCATGAACATATTTTGACCCACAATGCGGTGAAGCAAATATTGGACGATAGTATAAGGAATCAATCCGGAAAAAGTGAAAGCTCGTTCCCAAGTTCCGTATTCGGTATTAATTAAGAAAAAACCGAGATCGCAGCCAACTTTCCAAGCAAAAAAACCGATAACGCGATTGAAGCGTTCTCCCAGGGCATTTATTTCTGCTTGTTCTTCTTCTGGAACTAAAGCAGTGTTATTCCCAAGCAGTGCCACCAGTTTCCCTAATAAATTTTTCCTAAAAGGTAAAAATTGAAACAAAATAACTGCTGACAGAGGGATTAAAAGTTGAAATAGTTTGCTGGTACCGTAACTAAGAGATTTTAAATCGAGAGAAAAGGCTAAAGTTGCTCCTAGGGTCATATTATCAGTTAATAGTTGATAGTGGACAGTTGATAGTGGATAGTGGATAGTTGATAGTGGATAGTGGATAGTTGATAGTTATACAATAACCAATTGGTTGCTCTCCCTCAATAGTAAACAGGTTCATAGGTCGGTTAGATGTACCTCATGACCAAGAAACCCTATCAATAAATCAATCAGGTAAATACTTTAAAATAATCGGGCTGTATCCACCCATAGCCAGTCTTAAAATCCCATCTCGGTTGGAAAAACTGCCTCTAGTGGTTTCCAGGATTGTGCCAGGGAAATAGCCATCCGTGTCTTCTGGCGATAACCTTCTAATGGGTTCAATCCAGTTGCCATCAAAAAGCACTTCCCACCGACCTTCAAACCCTTCCGGAACAGGTATTTCATAGGCAAAATAGTCTTTAAATGCCCTAATTCCCAGGTTAAAAATAACCACTAGAGATTCTCCTGGCTGTTGCCAATTGCGGCGAAATAAGCCGAGGATGGAAGTTTCCGGATCTGAGTAGTAAACTTCTGTTTGCACAAGGGGTTGATAAGTTTCCCCATCAATCTTGGTATAAGTGCGGAAAATACGACGTAACCGGATCATATCCGCACGATGCTGTTGGTGCAGTTGGAAGATTTTCCGTTCCGAAATACCGGTTTTCTTCCATTCTGCCATATCTTCTGGCACTACACCTTCCCAAACCATTTTCCAGCGATTGGGTAGATCCAAACGACCGAGGCTGAGAGAATCCACAGTGGGCAGGAACATGTATTGAAAATTCACTGAGAACATGGTCAGTGCTTCTGCATTTCTCACGGTGCGACGACAGAAATCCAGCAATTTTTCTTTAGCGAGCAAGTTCATCTGAATTAGTTCTTCACCCTTATTTTTGGCTAACTGGGCTGGATTAGCCCCATAGGCCCAGGGTACGTGAGGTCTACCCCTGGCAATATGTTCGTCCGTCCAAGTTTCATCATGAAGTTGACTGTAGGCCGCTTCTTTTCTGGTGGGATTTTTGCTTTGCTCTATTTGTGTTATTAGGGGAGTTAAATCGGGATAAAGGGGCCGCTGCATTTTCGATGGCGGCATGTACAGTTCTTCAATTAGAGAAAAGCCAACGGGAGCATAGAAAATATCGATGCTATCTTGAACCACTGGATTGCTTGCGGTTTCAAAAGTTTCTCCCAACACCAACAACTCGGGAATGGCGCGACGCAGTTCTGCTTTCAGTTCGCTGACAAATAGTTCCCCAAAGTTGACATCGCGCAGAGAATATTGCAGAATCAGGCCATCCATATAATCGATGCGGATTAATTTGAGGCGATATTTCTGGACAAAAGAGACAATTTTTTCCTTGAGAATAGATCTAATATCTGGATTGGCTAAATCGAACATCCAGGTTCCGTAGTCCCGAAACAGGTAGGCATCTTCATCTACCATTAAACTTTTGCTATCTTCCCTGCGGATAATTTGGTCGCCGGAACCGGGAAAGGGAGATTTGACTTGATGGGCAAAAATTAGGTCCGGAACAATTTGAATCCCATTGCCATAGAAGCGATCGACCAATTGTTTAAATTCCTGCGATCGCCCGATTTGCCAGTCCAAGTCTCCCACGTTGTAGGTCAAATAATTAAACTTAGGATTGAGATTGGACCGATCCGCCACGGAAGAACTGATAGGAGCCATAACCTGATCTATTTCTAAATCCTTGAGCTTTTCTGGAATTTCCGTTTTCAGGATGCGGGCCGCGATGGAATTTTGCAGCAATTCTTCTCGACCTCTGGGAGCAAACATGCCATTCTTATAGCCTGCTAACAAACCTTCTAAAGTGGTCTCCATCAACACTTTAGCCTGCTCGAACTTAGGGGGCTGGTTTTTCCATTCATAGACTAAATTGGGGATGTAACCAAGTTCGTACATCCTCTCTATATTGCCAGGAGCCACAATAGGTTGCCAAGAACCGGAGTTATCCAGGTAGCGGAAAATTATTTGGCTTCCTACAGGAACTTTCTCTAGTTCCAGAGTCCAGTAAGAACTCTCCGAAGCGGGGTAGTTTGATTGTTGCCATTCACCTTGACCTATCTTTACCTGAACTCTTCCTTGATTATCTCTTGGTCTGCCAGTGTAATTTTCTGGTAAATAGAGTATTACAGTTAGATTTACCGTTCCATCGCTAAAAACCTCCGTCACCTGAGTGAGAGTACTGGGGCTGTACCCCTCTTGCCAGTATTGTGCGGGGCATGCTAGTTCCGAGTTGGACACAAGTCCGAGGACTTTCTTTCCCCAGACAAGGGACTTTTGGAACAAACTTTTGGGGTAAGCAATGGTCATAATTTTTAAGAAAAGTGAACTGTCTCGGTCGCTGGTACAAGGTTTGCCCTATGATTTTCTCATGAAACCTCCCGGGAAAACGGAAACCGCGAAGTTTTAACTCGCGGATGAAGTCGAAGTGCAGTGACCACGGATTTATCCGCCATCCCCGTAAAGGGAGGGAGACTTTATCGTCCCCCACAAACTCCCATTTCTGGGGTTAAGTTGGCCTCGTCAAAGTTATCGGTCGGTACTATCCAAGCCGCACTGCCTTACCCGTCCTAGAGCTGTTTAACGACTCGGTTCTAGAGCCTGGAACTGGCAAGCATCCCAGGGTAGGAACTTCAACGCTTCCCGATAACGTAGTCCCCAGATTAGAGAACTTAGACTGGTCAGCTATCCTAGGAGGGAGGCACGAAGCCCCGCCTCTTCAGAGCGGGGTGCTGACGAAACGGACTCTATTTGGCTGATGCCAAGGGAGCCGTAAAGGAGGATGCAAAATAGGAAGCCCAAGAGAGAGACTAACCCAATGCTACTCAATTATTAAATAATATTACAGTTTTCCTTTTCTGAAAGCAAATTGATTTTAATATGTTATCATTATATTCGAGATTAGTTTGGATTAGGAACGCTTCTTTTAGTCCTCAGAACGGCGGATATTTAAACAACACCATTCTTGTCTTTTCCAAAGGGTTGCCACTATCCAACCATTTTCCTCCACCACTTCCGTAACATCTGTGGCTCGATCTAACAAAATCCCACTCAAGATTCCCCAAGTAGTGGGTTTGGCCATTCCAGTGATGCTCGGCATTAGCTCAATAATGGTTTCCGCCAAGATATTACAAACAATACCATCAAAGCCATCTTCTTGGAGTTCGAGCAACTTTTCTGTGCTACCTCTTGTTACTATCAGCTCTCCCGGATCGATTTCATTCAAGTTGCGGTTGTTACGAGTAGCATCAACTGCTAAGGGATCTGTATCTACCCCATAGACTTGTTTCGCTCCTAACAAGCAAGCGCCAATGGAAAGAATGCCGGAACCGCAGCCAATATCGGCAATAATGGGATTGGTGGACATCATAAAGCGCATTTCTAAAGATTCCAAACATAGCTGAGTGGTGGGATGCATTCCCGTTCCAAAAGCCACACCGGGATCCAGACGTAATATCAAACGGGAAGGATTTTCTGGGGGAGATAGCCAAGCGGGATAGATTAGGAAGCGATCGCCGATTTCCGTAGGTTGCCAATGTACCTTCCAGTTACTAGCCCAATCTTCTTCATCGATGGAGTTCCATTGAGTGACGGGCTGAGAAAATCCAAAAGTGATGGCATCTTGCTCTAACCAAACAGCTAAAGCTCCTAAATCCAAGATGGTGGCCAATTTTTCTGGCACGTAAGCGCGAATAAAATGATACTTTCCTTTCACCTCTGTAGCTGTCCCCCGACAACCAAACTTTTCCAGTCGCCAAAAAATTGGCTCTTCCTGAGCGGGGTCGCAGAGAATTTTAATTTCCCACCAGCTATTGGACATTTAGTGGATAGTGGATAGTGGATAGTTGATAGTTGATATAGCAACCGCCAAGGCGATGCTATATCAATTAAGATAGGTGGTCGGTCATGGTTCCCTAATTATCGTTTATAAAGTCACGGTATAAGCATCGCTAATACCATCTACTTTAGTCACTTCTTTTACAATACCATCTGGTAGAGGATCGTCAAGACTCAGCACCATGACCGCTTCTCCTCGGACAATTTTACGCCCCACCTGCATGCTGGCAATATTTACGTTGAAACTGCCGAGCAAAGAACCGATTTTGCCGATGATTCCCGGCATATCTCGGTGCAGGGTAAATAACATATGATTGCTGGGAGGTACGTTAATGGGAAATTCATTTAAATTGGTAATGCGAATTTCCTTATTACCCAGTAAAGCTCCAGTGACGGAATGTTTACCTAAAGAACCGATCGCTTCTAAATGGAGAGAGCCAGAATAATCTCCACGATCTGCGTCCCTCGTTTCAATCACCCGAATGCCCCTCTCTTCTGCCTCAATGCGAGCGTTGACATAATTAACTCGTTCCCGCAAAGCTTGGGAGAGCAATCCTTTAATGGCAGCAACGACCAAAGGCTGGCTGTCGATACTAGCTAATTCTCCTTCCAGGGTCACGTTTAAGGACTCGATTCTGCCTCCTGCCAGTTGACCCACCAACTTACCCAAAGTTTCCGCCAATGCCAGATAGGGTCTGAGTTGTTCCATCACGTCGGGATTGAGTCCGGGGATATTCACCGCCGAACGGGCTGGCAGTCCCAAGATAACATCTCGAATTTGTTCCGCTACATCAATAGCAACGTTCACTTGTGCTTCTGCGGTAGAAGCTCCTAGGTGGGGAGTGAGAATTACTTCAGGACCTAATTCTTGCAATTTGGATTCTTCTAGAGGTTCCCTCTCGAACACGTCCAAAGCCGCTCCAGCAATTTTTCCTTCTTTTAACGCTTCCACCAATGCGGACTCATCTACAATTCCCCCACGGGAACAGTTAATAATTCTGACATTGGGTTTCATTTTACTGAGGGATTCCGTGCCAATCAGGTGCTTGGTTTCTGCGGTTTTGGGAACGTGCAGGGTGATGTAATCAGCTTTGGAAAAGAGGAGATCTAAATCTACCAGACTGCAGCCCAGTTGATCTGCCCGTTCTTTGGAGATAAAGGGATCGTAGGCGAAAATTTTCATTCCCATGGCTCTTGCCACTTTAGCTACATGGGAGCCAATTTTGCCTAAACCCACCACACCTAAAGTTTTCTTGTAGACTTCCGTTCCCATAAAACGCTTGCGATTCCACTCTTTATTTTTCAGAGAATGGTTAGCGTCCGGGATGTGACGGGAAAGAGCTAGCATCATGGCGATCGCGTGTTCGGCGGCGGCAATAGTATTGCCTTCCGGGGAGTTGACTACTACAATACCCTTACGAGTAGCTGCTTTAACGTCAATATTATCTACACCAACTCCTGCACGTCCGATAATTTTCAGATTACCGGCAGCCTCAATTACTTCTTGGGTGACCTGGGTGCCGGAACGAACCATTAAAGCATCGTATTCCGAAATGATGCTGACTAGTTCCTCTGGGGGGATTTTGGTTTGAAAATCAACTTGGGCAACTTGAGAGAGAATTTCAATTCCAGATTTGTCGATGGGATCGGAGACGAGAACCTTGGCCATAGTTATTAGAAAAGTTGAGAGCAGATCGCTGGGTAGTTTTCCTTCACGAGTTTAATGGGGACTATGGCATTTTAGCGAAGATTTCAGAAATATTTCAGCAACTATAGCAATGAGCAATGAACAATTAACAATGAACAATTAACAATGAACAGTCTCGCGTAGCTCAGTGCAGGCAATTAAGAGTTCGTGCAGGAAAAATGCCCCTTTCGCTTTGTACAAAGGTGATGCAGCCGATGCAGCACTTTTGTATAAAAATGTAGCATGTAACGACACTTTACTCGCTTCGCGCTATAGTTGTAACAGG
>JH610753.1 GCA_000252485.1 Prochloron didemni P4-Papua_New_Guinea
CTCCCCGGCTGGCAACTTCTAAACTGGGGGCTCGGTTGATGTTGGCAATAGTAACTGCTACGTCTTGACTGTGGGATAATCCGAACGAATCTATTACGGCAAAGGTGAAAGTATAGGTTCCTGCTTGGTGATATGCTGGGGTCCAATTAAATAGTCCCGTACTGTTGTTGAATTTTATCCCTTGAGGTAAGGGGGTTAGGGTTTGGAAGGCTAGAGCATCTCCGTCTACATCTCCTGCCGCTAGGGTAAATTGTAGGGGAGTTCCCTCTCGACCTGATTGGGGTGGTAGGGGTATGAGAACTGGGGCTTGATTGACGTTCTCTACTTCAATAGTGATAATTTCGTTACTGCTGCTGTGACCGTCACTAACTTGTACTTCAATATCTGAGTAAGTGCCATTTTCTAAATAAGTAGGAGTCCAAGTTACAATTCCAGTGGACCGATCTAAATCTGCTCCTGGAGGCAAGTTGGTGGCGGAGTAGGTTAAAGTATCCCCATCTCCATCTGTAGCTAGTAAAGGTAGGGTTAAGGTCTCTCCTTCTCTTGCTTCTACGGTTCCGATGGGAGCGAGAACTGGAGCTAGGTTATGGGACCGCGCTACGAGATTGAAGCTGATGTCCTCGGTCAGAGTTGCCGATGAATCTCCGTTACCGCTATCGGTGACGGTGATGGTGATGGGGTAAACTCCTGCGGTATTAGGGGTAATGGCTAACGTTGCCCGACCGTAGATATCGCTGGGGGTGAGAGTGGCTCCTGAAGGTAAACCTTCGGCGCTAAAGCTTAATGCGTCTTGGTCGGAGTCGGTAA
>JH610754.1 GCA_000252485.1 Prochloron didemni P4-Papua_New_Guinea
CAGAGGACACTATGGGTAGTGCGGTGCGTTGGGAACGCACCCTACTAATAGAGTCATAAAGGAATTGAACGGATTCCCCGGTAGAACTAGCAATTCCAGCATCGCTGTAGTTTAAGACTGTTCCATCAGTTTTAACTTGCTGTAACAGTTTGCCTACGGGGTCGTAGTGATAAATGGTTCCTTCTGGTGCGGTGAGACTATAACTTTCTGGTTGATAGGGATAGGCTGTAACTAGGTCGTAGAAGCGATTGCCTGCTCTTTCTAGGAGGGTCTGATGGTCGTTCAAGACAAAACCAGATTCTCCATCATCAGCTATCCATTGGGGTTGATAATAGATTACTCCTGGTAAATTATATTCTTCTGGCGCAAAGGTGAAACCAACCCTGTCCCCTGTGGGCAAGGTTAGGTATAAACGACTTCCTTCTTGCAAGGGTTGGTAGGGGTTCTGAATCTCAGTGGCAATATTCCCATTCAACTGGGGGAAGGACCAACCATTACCTACATCGTAAACTCGACTCAATTCAATAGAACCAAGGGATAAGTCTGTTTCTTTGGCAAGGAATTGTTGCTCCGTATTGATTTCGATGGTTTCGGTCAGAGTATGACGACGACCGACCATATCTGTGGCTGATAGTTGTATAGAGTAGAAGCCTGAAGCTAGATTATCTAATGGGAAATCTTTTTCTAGGGGACTGTTGCCTTGGGCAATCACATCTGCGGTGCGTTGGGAATGGTAGTTCGCAATGACATCTGTGGTGCGTTGGGAATGGTAGTTCGCAATGACATCTGCGGTGCGTTGCGAACGCACCCTACTATCTCGCAGAATGAAACCTTTCTCTGTAGTGAAGTCAAAGTCACCTTGGAAAATAGCGCGATTGTCTGGAATATTAACTTCTATATCTCCCAGTCGCAGGTCTGACAGACGGAAACTGCCGGGGTCTAGGTCTGAATCTAACTCGCTAATAATCCGTACCTCTCCCACGGCGGCATTGGCGGTGGGGGGGTTTTCAAAGCGAATAGTATAGGGTAATGGTACGGATTGGGGGACGAAACTTTCTGCTCCAGCTCCTAAGGGACCAGTGAGTGAGACTAGCTCGTTGTTACCGACGGCTTCGTTTGGCACTACCGGCGGAATGTCGGTAATCTGTTTTATTTTTTGTTATATTTAACTTGGGGAGTGACAAAAGAAGGTTATCCTGTTTTAAATATAATTTCTTCCATTCCTTCAGTTGTCCAACCGTTATCTGCAACTCTTTTGCGAACTTCGGCTTGAAATTCGGGCATTATGTTTGTTCCGCTAGGATCAAAGTGTTCAAAGAGGCGGATTAGATTCATGTTAGCCTCCTGAACCCAGGGCATTTCCTGAACCAGGGCTAATAATTTGGCAAAACAATGTTTAAGCCTTCCTGTGCTAGCTAAATAATATGCGTGCTGCATACGGAAGTGAGGACTGTGATAAAACTCTGCTTCACCTAGTTGCCAGAATTCTTCAGCCTGGTTAGCATCGGTTAGGCTTTGACCGATTTGAAAGGCAAAAATTGGAGATGGGACGACCCCAGTTTCTAATGAAAAAAAGTTTGAAAATAGATCGGGAATTGATGGATTATCCGATGGGGTCAAGGTAGCCATCTGTGAACTGTAAATAGCGTGTGCTTTTTCTGATTGCCCACATAGAAAGTAAGCATCTGCCAAGATTAGCTGAAAATGGGAATTATCTGGTTCGATTTTGGATGCCCTTTGCGCCCATAGAAGAGCATCATGATGATAAGTCAAAGCCATTAAAGCCTTTGCTAAAGCAGCAAAAAATTCTCCACGGTCCGGATTGTCAATATCTTCTTGTATAAAGTTTTTCATAAGATTTAAAGCTTCAAAAGCATTTCTACTTATAGTTAGATAGTTGGCAATCTGCCAAGGCTTCATGTGTTGATTAGCGATGTGGTAAAAAGTATCGAATATAAGAAGATTTCTATCCCATGTAGATTTTATCTTTTGCCACTCTTGGAAAACTTCAGGAATAGCTTCATGGGGTTTTATTGGCTTTTTGGTATCTGGATGCTTCAAATTGATGCCAAATGATTTCATACCCACAAGTATCTTAAATCGATTGATAGCTAATTCCCAGGCTTTATCAAATTCTTGTTCTTTCAATTTTCTATTTATCCTTTTACTTTTACTTTTTAGTATACACTACTTTGTCCCTAGTTTTTGGTTTATTCCTAACATCTCCAAAAACTAGGAGAGCAATCTTGATATATAAGGAGGATTTCAGAACCTTTTCTGGAGATGTCTAATGGTAGAGATGTCACCGAGAAATCTATGTTTCTTTTGAAGCTCCATCAGAGTCTTTGCATTCTCATCTTTATTTGCATCCTCCTCTTTGCATACTCAAGATAAATTTCAATCCATTCCCAAACGGATGATGAAACTTTGCTAATATATGTGTCTCCCAACACAAATACTGGTGAGTCATCTCCATTATTTGTTAGCACAACTTCCCATGTGTCTGCTTCATACCTAGCACAGATAATAAATACATTTTTAGGTAGGTTGCTCTCTTCTAAAAAATCCTGTGCACATTCTAACCATTCCTCGTTAATTTTTAGGATCTCCTGAATATAAAACTGGAATTCTCCTCTGATGAAAAGTCTTCCCCCTCGCCGCCCAAGCAATTTTAGGATTTGCTTGTACGAGCTAGGTAAGCTTCCATATTTTTCCTCAATATCAGCTATCTCCTGCGAACTGCATCCAACTAACTCGTAATCCTTAGCCACATTGTTTAAAATCAATTGCTTTTTCAAAGCTTCTGAATTTCTTATCATATCTACTTAGGGCTTGCTTAATAAGCAAAATAGAACTGCTTTTTAAATTATATCCTACTTTACACACTTCCTCCTTGGACATCTCCAGGAAAAAGTCTGAAACCCTTAGATATTACCATTGCACTCCCAGTTTCTGAAGCCTATTTCTCAAAGAAAATCTTATATAAATCTCGATTGTGTTCCTCCAAAACTTCGGGGCTTAAGGGTGAAAGGCCTCGAGCGAATTGGGCAACCTCTATTTTAATGTTTGGTCTTTCCTTTAAGAAAGAAGGAATTCCGTAATGCGCACATGAAGCGCAAGAACTCCGATTGACTACCAAACGAATATATCCTTCACTTTCTTTGGTTGTTTGAAGAAGTACTTCATGTAGTATGTTTGGTTCAGTATCAGAATCTCGTAGATGTTTTATTTCAATAAAGTCTAACTTCCTTCGATTTGGATCCTTAATGAAATTAGCAAAGCCATCAAGTTGCGATTGACCTGAAACTCCTTCAACTGTGAATACTCTGCCATCCACATCTACATCAGCAAAGCCAACAGTCTTTCGGCTTGTGTAAAAGTTCGTTTCCCATGAGTCTTCAATTTTCTCGCCCAACGATTGTATAAACCTCCTGCGTCCCTTCATATTTCCACTGTTTCGAGCAGTGTTTATTAACCTATTTATCATATCATTAAGACGACCAATATCGTTATCATCGTTAAGATTTTGAAAATCTGCAGCATCTTTTTGGTCTTTAGGTATATTAAA
Organism: Prochloron didemni P4-Papua_New_Guinea; assembly: GCA_000252485.1. GTDB lineage: Bacteria > Cyanobacteriota > Cyanobacteriia > Cyanobacteriales > Prochloraceae > Prochloron > Prochloron didemni. The sequence goes on from JH610754.1 coordinate 3,569, forward strand.
AGTAATAACTTCTGAAAAAGACAGACGATTATTAGGATTTTTTGTTTCCAAAAAGTTGTCTATGGGAGCAGGCAGCTGGCGACCGTCACCCCCTTGCTCGGCAGTGTTGAGTATACTGCCGAGGGATAGTAGACCAGTAGTTGTTTTAGCACGAGGGAGTAAACCAGCAATTTGGGTAGAGTTAGATGCTTCGAGAGCAGAACTAACTGGGACAAGACCATTATCAGCCGCAGTCGATACATTTACTCTTTGAGTTGGAGAGACAACCAGATCCGTATCTCCCCCTACTACTCTTGTAGCTTTGACATCGATAATCGAGCCATCGTCTACAAGAGTAGGAATTGTTGAATTTCTTCGGAACCTCTTAGCAAAGTTAATTGTGTTGTTCCCCACACCGCGGAAGTAACCAGCAACATTGCTAAGTCGTCCGCCAAAGCTGCTGCCGCCAGGCAAAACATTCCGGCCTGCGGGGTTTAACGCCGTTGACAAAGTGCCACCTTTAGCAAAGGGAGCCGCTGTG
>JH610755.1 GCA_000252485.1 Prochloron didemni P4-Papua_New_Guinea
CCCCGGACCATAGAAATACCTCTGACTTACCTCATCCCCATTCAACACCAGAAGAATAGAATCATCGTTATAGACAAAACCTTCCACCAGCTCATAGATTCCATCCCCATCCGAGTCTACAGACTTAGCCACACGGCGGTCAAAAGCATCATATTGATACTGAGAACGAGAAAGAACCTCCCCTAACTCATTACTCTCAGACACCTCCACCAGACGATTCCGCCAATCCCACTCATAGTCAGTCACCACCCCAGTAGCAAGTTCAACCCGTTGAATGCGATTACCCTCCGCATCATATTCATAGGAGTAAACACCATCATTCAACAAGCGGTTGTGGCCACCAATATCATTGCCCAACCGATTGCCCGTCTCATCATAGTCATAGCTTTCATCCTCTTGGAAATCAGAACTAGCCGAGGTTAATTGGTCCGTACCGTCATATTCAAAACTGCTCTCACCCTGAGGACTAGTAATAGTTGTGATGCGATTCAGCGAATCAAACTCATAGCCATAAGCCATTTCCTCCCCAACTGCCGTAGTGTGGGTCCTAGTGACAGGACGGCCATCCAGGTCAAAAGTAATAGCAGTACTGAAAGCATTCAGCACCTCCAGTTGTTCCAGTTGCCCAGCATCATCATAGGTAACAACAGCAGTCTTAGGAGTAACCCCATTACCACTTTGGGAAATACTAATAACTCGGTCTCGGGCATCATAGGTATAAGTTTCAGTGGATAACTGAATTCCACCAACCGTATCAGTAACAGTCAACACATTGCCCACACCATCATAGGTGTAGTCCAGCACTACCTTGTCCGTGAAGCCAAAAGTATCTCGGATTTCCTTAGTTAAACGGCTATCATCATCATATTCATAAGAGTACTTAGCTACCGCATCTCCTACCTCAACCAGCTGAGAGGCCGCATCGTAACTCCAAGAGATGGTATTAACAATCGTGTTTCCATCCAACCACAGTTCGGCAGTTTGGCGATTCCAATCGTCGTATGCAAACTGGACAATGCGGCCATTGCGGTCCAATAGTTGGATTAGATTGCTAACCTCATCGTAGCTGTAGGTTCTCGTCCCTACACCCACAGCGGTTTCCTGGAAGAGGCGGTTGAGATTATCGTAGGTGTAAGTAGTAACGTTGTCTAAGGGGTCTTCAACAGTCCCTAAATTTTCCTCTTCATCATAGGTATAGGTAGTAACAAAACCTCTCGCATCTGTTTCCGTCGCCAGTAAATCCAGTTCGTTATAAGTATATCTTGTAGCATTATTGAGATGGTCAGTAATCTTCACCACATTACTGTTGCTGTCATATTCCGTAGTGGTAGTATTTCCCAAGGGAGTAGTAACTGTTATTTCCCGATTCAACTCGTCGTAGGAATAGGTAGTTTGCCGACCCAATTCGTCTACAACAGTCAACAGATTATCATTGCCATCGTAGCTATAAGTTACATTGGATACATCAGCATTGACAAACTCTATCAACCGTCCACGCCCGTCAGTGCGAGAAACTGTTTCTCGACCAACCGCATCCGTTACCGTCAACACCAACAGATTGTTTTCTGTATCGTTAGTATACTCAGTGGTAATAACCAAATTAGAATCTGCCGTTATTCTAGTTACCTTGGTTTGGCGATTAATGCCATCATATGAGTACTGAGTTTTCTGACCCAGCTCATTAGATGTCTCAATCACATTGCCCGCCTTATCGTAACTGTAGGTAAAGGTATCCCCTACAGCATTGGTTTCAATCTTTAAGCGATTCAGCTTATCGTAAGCGTATTTTGTTTTCCGTAGAAGTTCGTCCGTTTCCTGGACAACATTGCCAACGGCATCATATTCAGTTAAAAATTCCTGCCCCAGAGCGTCAATACGCTTCGTTTGGCGATTGACCTTATCATATCATGTCCGGCAGCATTGTCATTGTAAATTATGCATCGGCAATTTAATTTACAATGCCCCCTAAATACCCCAATACTGGGGGACTTTGAGGAGTTTTCTCCCGATGTTGGGGGTTAGCTCTCTTTTGTCACTCTCCGATTTTTCCTATTATTTGAAATTTCTTAAAAGTAGACCCATTGTACAATACAACGAAAGACCATCGTATTTTTCCCAAAAATTGCTTCCCCCTGAATTTATATGAAGAAAAAAACGGCAATCCCATGCTAGATAAAGACTCTAGAATCTAGAAATAGCAAACGTTTTCGGAAAGTGACAGAAAAGGATTAGGGGGCTAGACAAATTATAGGTACGATCTAAACGAACATGATATGACTTCATTATTGTTGTGGTCTTTTACTGGGCTAATTACCAAATCTCTGTTGCCAGATACCCTCAACATAACCTTTGAAAGATACGCTGTTAGAGTAAGTTGGCAGTAGATTGTGGTTTCTCGAAATAAGTTGCTCTCTGTATCTTTCTAGGCTTTCTACAGAACAGAGTATTTCTCCGTCTAAATCTTCAATATCTTCCTGGGTAAGCTGTAGAGATCTAAAACAGGCACGACAAAAATTACAGATATTCTTCTTATCCTCCGTATTAACTTCATCCATGGATACAGCTAGTTTAATACCATCAAGGTTTAGCCATTTAATGAGAAACTCAATATCAGAATACCAACCTACAGACTCAAAAACTGAATATTTTGGTCGTGGTGACATTGACTGAATGACCATGCACCAATCTGATATATCCATTGACTTCCATAGCTCTGGAACGCAAAGTAGAAAAGTAAGGCTTTCATCTCTAGTAAAATTTTTACAAATGTCAAGTATTAAATCAATCTTTTTACACTCTATTAATGTGGGTATATATCGGTGTAGAAAGTTTCGACTTATGGGCAATATGGCCGACTCTCTTGCTGCTCTATCAAACATTTCAGTCAATAACTCAATGTTATTCATACAAAAGTCCTTTTTACTAAATCAATCAAGAATGATATCAGGCAGTTTTTTGGCTCCTTCGATTACAGAGTCATCCGCTACCCAAATTTGAAGTCTAGTTCCCTTTAAATTTAACCCATTCTGACGGAGGAGCTTGGGGAAGTTAAGTGTCTCAGCTTCAGATGGCAGAAAATGACCAGAAAGATTATCAATTGTACTAATTTTCCCCTTTTTCACGTTCAATCTACCAGCAGCAAGTACTTGAGACTTATCACCAGCTATCTTCGCTAGGTGTTGGTGACGATTACCAAACACAATCTTGCCATCTAAGCCAACAACAAATTCAAGGTCTCCATAATTGGGAATGTGTAAAACCTGACTTTTATTAAATATTATGCCGTCTCTAATTTCTATTTCCTCGAAATGCTTTGGCCTGTAGAGATTTTTGTCTGCATCACTAATCTTATTGGTAATTCTTGGAAAGTCATCAAGTGATTCAATGTTGTTTGTCCTGCCAGGAATATTACCTGAATTAGGCCCTTCACCAATAGATGCAGCAAAGCTGTTG
>JH610756.1 GCA_000252485.1 Prochloron didemni P4-Papua_New_Guinea
GGGATCCACGAAATTCGTAGGACTATTACCCACATAGCGATAGAGATTAACATCCCCAGCTTCAAAACCCAGCCGATCCAGAGTTAGGAAAGTACCAGTGACAAAATCGTAATACCTCGTCCAGTAGAAACTTAAACCAGTCTCAGGGTCGAAATCCTGACCAGTAAACCCGTACCTCACATCCACACCCGGATTAGTCTCAGAGGTAATATTGCCGAAACTATCGTAGATAATCCGATTAATTACTTCCCCAGCAGAGTCCAGAATAAACTCCACCGAGTTCAGATGATTAGTCAGAGCGTACTCCACACCTTCCCCAGCAGTTTCCTCCGCCAGAACCCAATCAGTACCAGGACCGTAGAAATAACGTTGATTAACTTCAGTCAAAGCAGAATCAGATTCACCCGCTCCCAACACCAGAAGAATAGAATCATCGTTATAGACAAACCCTTCCACCAGCTCAAACGACCCATCCCCATCGGAATCCACCAACTTAGTCAAACGGCGGTCAAAAGCATCATATTGGTAGCTCGATGCAGAGATTCGCTCACCATTATCATCATGAGTAGAAACAGCCACCAGACGATTGCGCCAATCCCACTCATAGTCAGTCACTACCCCAGTAGCAAGTTCAATCCGTTGAATGCGATTCCCCTCCCCATCATACTCATAGGAGTAAACACCATCATTCAACAAACGGTTGTGGGGACCAATCTCATTGCCCAACCGATTCCCCGTCTCATCATAGTCATAGTTTTCATCCTCCTGGAAATCAGAACTAGCCGAAGTTAATTGGTCCGTACTGTCATAGGAAAAACTACTCTCACCATTCGGACTAGTAATAGTTGTGATGCGATTGGCTCCATCAAACTCATAGCCATAAGCCAAAACCTCCCCAACCGCCGTAGTGTGAGTCCTAGTTAGAGGACGACCATCCAGGTCAAAAGTTTGAGCAGTACTGAAAGCATTCAGCACCTCCAGTTGTTCCAGTTGCCCAGCATCATCATAGGTAACAACAGCAGTTTTAGGAGTAACCCCATTCCCAGTCTGAGAAATACTAATAACTCGGTCTTGGGCATCATAGGTATAAGTTTCAGTGGATAACTGAATTCCACCAACCGTATCAGTAACAGTCAACACATTGCCCACACCATCATGGGTGTAGTCCAGCACCACCTTGTCCGTGAAGCCAAAAGTATCTCGGATTTCCTTAGTTAAACGGCTATCATCATCATATTCATAAGAGTACTTAGCTGTTGAATCTCCTACCTCAACTAACTGAGAGGCTGCATCATAGTCATAAGCGATGGTATTAACAATCCTGTCTCCATCCAACCATAGTTCGGCAGTTTGGCGATTCCAATCGTCGTATGCAAACTGGACAATGCGGCCATTGCGGTCCAATAGTTGGATTAGATTGCTAACCTCATCGTAGCTGTAGGTTCTCGTACCAATCCCTACCTGTGTCTCTGTTTCCAGTCGGTTGAGTTTGTCATAGGTATACTCCGTGAGGTTATTGAGCGGGTCTTCAACAGTCCCTAGATTTTCCTCTTCATCATAGGTATAGGTAGTAACAAAACCTCTCGCATCTGTTTCCGTAGCCAGTAAATCCAGTTCGTTATAAGTATATCTTGTAGCATTATTGAGATGGTCAGTAATCTTCACCACATTACTGTTGCTGTCATATTCAGTAGTGGTAGTATTACCTTCGGGAGTAGTAACTGTTATTTCCCGATTCAACTCGTCGTAGGAATAGGTAGTTTGCCGACCCAATTCATCCACAACAGTCAACAGATTATCATTGCCATCGTAGCTATAAGTTACATTGGTATCATCAGCATTAACAAACTCTATCAACCGTCCACGCCCGTCAGTGCGAGAAACTGTTTGCCGACCTTCCCCATCCGTTACTGTCAACACCAACAGATTGTTAGTAGTATCGTTTGAATAATGGAACTTGGTAATAAAACCTAGGGGCGTTTTAATTTCAACCTGACGATTAATATTGTCGTATTTATATTCAGTAGTGCGACCCAATTCATCAGTAGAGGTCAGCAAATTACCCACTGCATCGTA
>JH610757.1 GCA_000252485.1 Prochloron didemni P4-Papua_New_Guinea
AATAGGTAGTTTGCCGACCCAATTCATCTACAACAGTCAACAGATTATCATTGCCATCGTAGGTATAGGTTGTCGTCGTATCATCAGCATTGACAAATTCTATCAACCGTCCACGCCCGTCAGTGCGAGAAACTGTTTCTCGACCCACAGCATCCGTTACCGTCAGCACCAACAGATTGTTAGCCGTATCATCAGAATAGTCAAACTTAGTGACGAAACCAAGAGGAGTTTTTATCTCAGTGTTCCGATTAATCTTGTCGTATTTATATTCAGTCGTGCGACCCAATTCATCAGTAGAGGTCAGCAAATTACCCACTGCATCGTAGGTAGAGCTAGAACTAGAAACCACCCCATCTATAGCGGGATAAGTCACCTCAAGTAACCGGTCCAACAAGTCATATTTATAGGTAGTGACCCGTCCCAGTTCATCAGTTTCTTCAATAACATTATTGACCCGGTCATACTCAGTCAAGAAAGTCTCATTATTAGCGTCAGTCCGTTTAATCAGGCGGTCAATGTCATCGTAATCGTACTTAGTAACATTACCTCGCCTGTCCGTAACAGTTTTTAAATTGCCAACCCCATCATAGGTATAGCTAGTCTCTTCATCTTTAGCATCCACCTCCTTCTGAAGACGATTCAGGTCATCATAGAAATAAGTGACAGTGTGGCCATTCCCATTAGTTTTCCAATCATCATCATTATTACTATTGGGGTCTTTCACA
>JH610758.1 GCA_000252485.1 Prochloron didemni P4-Papua_New_Guinea
AATCCTTAGTTTGCGCCAAATTACCATTTGCATCGTACTGGTAATCAAAAGTGTTTAAGAGAGCATCCTCAACAGATTGAACTCGATTGAGTTTGTCGTAGCTAGTTTTTGTAATATTGCCATTGCCATCTTCTACCGCAATAACATTGCCCACCAAATCGTAGCTAATTTTCGTAATATTCCTTTCCCCATCTTCCACCTGAATCTGGCGATTGAGACTGTCGTAAGTATATTTAGTCTCATTTAATCGTTGGTCTTTTAGAATTAACAGATTCCCCGCTGGGTCGTACTCATATTCCATCACCCCATTTTCCGCATCAGTAACAGTTTTTACCCTATCCCGGGAATCGTAGGTATAAACAGTCTCGTTACCTTCTGCATCGATAGTCTTGGAAACATTGCCCACCAAGCCATCGTAAACCGTAGTAGAAACCCCATTTTCCCCATCAATTGTCTTGAACTGGCGGTTCAAAGCATCGTATTCATATTTCGTTGTATTATCATTGCGGTCTGTTAAAGAGATGAGATTGCCAACCCCATCGTATTTATATTTCGTTTCTTCTCCTTTAGCATCGGTTTCCAGAA
>JH610759.1 GCA_000252485.1 Prochloron didemni P4-Papua_New_Guinea
TCCATGCAAACCCCAATGTAGCTTTCACTACAAAGGCATGCTAAACCCAGAAAAGTCCCTTGCACTCGATATTTATCCACCACATTGGGGCAAACATAAGATGCTTTTTTGCCTTATGGCTGCCCTGAGTAAATAGATGGTACGTTACGCTGTCAGCTTAGTACCCTACCAAAGCTACTTGCACTAAGAAGGCAGAGAATTAACCCTCTCTGCTCCTTCAGTAATGAGACTCTTCGCTTCATTCCCTATGTAGATATCTCCATGTTTCCCCCATTCTTTCTTTATCCATTTAACTATTTTTCTGTAGTAAGGCAAAGTTTGGCAAGCAAGATTAGACGGACCATCGGTCCACTGGATATGCCCCAAAACCAAGTAAGGTTTTTGAAAATAAGCTCTCATAAAGCCCAACGCAGGATCTAAGGCAGAACTTACTCTAACTGGAGGATTACCAAATGGATGTAGCATAGACTTAGGAACTAGAGATAAATAACAGTAAGGCCTCAAGCTTGGGTCTGAGCTAACCTCTTTGTCGATACGAGTAGAGACTAAATAAAACCCAAGGGATGTAGCATAGTCTTGTAATTTTTTGTTATCTAATGGTCCGCAAAAAAAGGAAATACTACTTGTCATCTTTTCTCACCTCTCTTTTCGTGTATTTATAAACTCAACAGAGAAATCAACGGCTTTTCTAATCTGCTCAATAGCTATCTCCTCATCTTCCCTTATTACTTTACCTTTTTTCGCTTTCATGAGTTGGAATCCTACGATTGGTTTTCCTGTATCAAAATCTGTTTGAACTATGTCGATAAAACGTTTATTTCCCGCTTTATTGATTACCACTGGAAACTCAAACAGAACACCAAACCCACTTCTCTCAATTTCAGCTGTTTTATTAATGGTAGCCACACGTGTATCAATATTGCCTAATCGTCCTCTTGTTATAGTTTTTCCCGCCTTTAATTTATCCGCAATAAGAGTTTGGAACCTTTCTAACGCTCTTGGAGTCAGAGAGGGGTCCAGAGAGCTGACATCTAGACCTGCAGTGATGATCTGCTCTCTGACTTCCGGGTCGCTTATGCCTTGTACAATCAGAAATTGATTTTCTAATTCATTGTCCACTAAATTGTTTGTTTTACCAGGAACGCCTGAATTGGGTCTTTCACCAGTAGATTAGCACAGTTGTTGCCCAGGTTATTTACATTTGAGGATGAAACATCTTCAATTTCAATCTTACTGGGAAAGCGACCATCACCAGCAAAAGCCTAAAAGATAGAGTAGTCCCAATACCATGAGTTATTCCACTAGCAGAATCCCCTTTCTGGAAAGCTTTTACAGACTCCTGTGTTCCATGGGGTAATTGCCTTCTGGAAGAAAAACAGAAGAAGGGTGCTAGCGAAGGTAATGGAGAAGATGAGATATATCATGAAGGGTGCTACCGGAATTGATATTACTCTAAATCTCTAACGATTTTGAAGTATTCAATTCGTTTGCTCTTGCACTACTTGAGATTTAAGACTGTGCCGGTTCCAGCTTAAAGCATTATGCACCCACCAACGCCCGAATTTTTATATAATTCATCCATTCGCAGGGATCTGCTCCAGCAGCACGTCTTTGTGTAATATATTTGAAATTAATGTAGCATATACTTCGTGCCACAGCGCGAAGTGCGGAATGTGGGATATAATAGACATATCCAAAAACTAGGGGTGCAATGTTGATATGTAAGGGCTTGAGAACCTTTTCTGAAGATGTCTAATTACGATGCATAGGAGCATTATATAATATGGCTAGTTCAACAGAGTCTATAAAAACAATTCGAGGTGACATCACAAAGCTAGAGTGTGATGCAATTATAAATGCAGCAAATTCTAGCCTATTAGGAGGCAGTGGGGTCGATGGTGCGATACATAGGGCCGCAGGGCCCGAGCTTGTTCATGAATGTCGATTACTTGGGGGCTGCAAAATAGGTGATGCCAAGTTGACAAAAGGGTATCGACTTCCCGCAAACTATATCATTCATACTGTAGGACCTGTTTGGCGAGGAGGACAAAACCAAGAGCCTACACTTTTAACTCACTGTTATGAAAGGTGCATGCAGATAGCAATTAATAATAAATTTAGTACAGTAGCATTTCCTTGCATTAGCACTGGTATTTACAAGTACCCTAAAGAGCAGGCTGCAATAATTGCTGTTACGACATGTCTTAAAGCACTGAAAATATCAAATTATGTTGTTAAGGTTATATTTTGCTGCTATGACGAGGAAAACTTTAGTATATACTCAAAAATTCTCTCAAGAGAAGAACCAGCTTATTCTAAAAGCTCTTGTGAGTGAAGTTGATTGATAAATTCTTGAAAAACATTACTAAGCTCAAGACTGAAATCTATCTTCAGATATTCACTAAAGATAGTTGCCTCTGAATCTACATCAATGACCTCCATTTGACACGCGCCAGAATCCCAAACTGTAATACGAGCAATCTTATTTTCCGAATCAAAATCAACTCGTATAATCAGGCTATCGGTTGTAGGTGAAGATTTCGATACCTCTATTTGGTATCCAATGTCTTCTATTTCTCGGCGGACAGTTTGTAACCACTTCTCAAATTGAGTCAGCATTGCAAATCACTCCTGTGTAGGTAACTTTGTTGCTCTATGTATGATATTTTCAGCCGTAGGCATTTGAGGTATTGGTAAACCCTTCTTCTTAGCTAGTCTGGCTTCTAGGCTGTTAGGACCAACAATCTTAGCCCACCCTTGTTGAGTCTGTTTGACTGTTGACGCTGGAACATCAAATTCCACATAGATGGAGCCAGGTTTAGCTTGTCTGAGAAATGCTTCTGGATCGGCAGGAAAAGCAACGTGCGTCGTGCTAGAAAAACTTTCCTGCACAGAGTTGGTACTCTGCATTTTCTGAAACTCTTCAACTGACATCCAGCGACCAACTCTTACCATTTCTACATTGGTAGGAAGTGCAGTATTCCCAAGATTGCTGCCTGATACTGGAAGAGCTGGATCAGGCGCTTGATCTTGTATTGCGCCTGTTTTGCTTGCACCACCAGGAATATCACCTGAATTAGCCCCTTCACCAATAGCGTTGTCGCCCCCTTTATTTAAAACGGAGGATACAAAATTGTCAACATTTCCGAGGCCAACGTTATCCCTTTGATTGAGTATGCTGCCGAGGGATAGTAGACCAGTGGTTGTCTTGGCAGGAGGGAGTAAACCAGCAATCTGGGTAGAGTTAGATGTTCCGAGAGCAGAACTAACTGGGACAAGACCATCACCAACCGCTGGCGATACTTTTTGGAGTGGAGGTAGAACGTCATTCACATACCCTAGGTCTGTAGCTTTGACATCGATAATGGGGCCATCATCTATAAAAGTAGAGCCTGTTGAATTTCTTCGGAACCTCTTAGCAAAGTTAATTGTGTCGTTCCCCACACCGCGGAAGTAACCAGCAACATTGCTACGCCGTGCGGCAAAGCTGCTGCT
>JH610760.1 GCA_000252485.1 Prochloron didemni P4-Papua_New_Guinea
AATTCAATTTCTATTTCATTCGATGAGAACTGGGCAGTCAAACTGACAATGTCCCCATCATCTGTCACTTTCCCAACCACCGTACCATCCGAGGTAACGCCGTCCTCTGCACTTTTACCTGTGTCGTTGAGCAATTCATATTCCAGAATCGGTGCCGTTACATCCTGATGATGGGTAAAGATGATATCATCTTCATCTAGTCCGCTGCCCCAAACTATGGCTATGGTATCTGTTCCTAGGCGAATATGAGTCCAGTAATGCCTTTGGACCAGATTTAAGTCGGAGCTATTAACTCCATCTAGATCAATCACAATCCGATCTCGCCTGGGATTAAAGTCGGTAATGTGATTGGGCCAATCTGGTAGTTCTTCTATCTCAAACGTGTCGCTACCTGGACCTCCTGTGAGGTAGCTCACCCCCTTTCCAACTACTAGGGTATCATCTCCTACCCCACCATAAAGCGAGTCATATCTGCCTCCCAATAGTAGGTCGTCCCCTGCTCCCCCATAAGCACTGTTGAAACCTCCACGGGTAACATCTAAAACATCATCCCCATCTTGTCCGAAGAGGCGATCATTGTAGATCCCTAGAACGTAGTCATCGCCATCTAGACCAAAAAGATAATCGCGCCTGATTGATTTGGGAGCGACCAGAACATCATCTTCATTTGTTCCAAAGGTTGTAGAGCCATGGTACCATGAGCCCCAATATCCCCAATAGCCCCAACCTCCATAATGATAATTTCTTGAACTTAACCCTAATCCATAGGGATCTAAATCTTCGATGCCCGGTATGACTGTGAAATCGTTAAAAGAAAATGGTTCATTGTCCTGGTGTGTCATTACCTAATTCCTTTGATTATTTTTGCTTTAGTTAGCGTATCAAGATTTTTTGGAGATTCGTCCAATTTGTAATAAAACTTAACTAAAGACTGACGGGACTTGGAGATAATGAGCCCCCGTCAGGGGCTGATAAGCTATCTGGAGGGGTGTGGCCACAACTAGTTGGGTAGAATTCGCTAGTTTTTTCAGAATATTGTAACTACAGTCCGTCAGGAGATTATTTGTTTCAGCTCCTATTCCGGGAATATCCATTATTTTAGGGGAAATTGCCTAAATTTTATTTAGCCAGAAGCCCGGTTTCTAACTCACGGGATAACCTAAAAAAATGCAATCACCGACAAACAGTATCCAAATATACCAATTTCCTGGAAAGAATTAGAAATTCTTCTCAATAATTTACGGCGGAATGGGAGTTGACAAGGACGGATTTTTGGCTCTAATTTAAAGAGAAAGTCAAATTGTATCAGGACTTACGCAAACAAACCTAGAAACAAACCGGGTTTCTCACCAGGATAAAATGGCAAAACCCAGAGTTTTGGTT
>JH610761.1 GCA_000252485.1 Prochloron didemni P4-Papua_New_Guinea
AAGCTAAGTACTGATAGTTTAGCCTTTGCTTCTACCTCTCGTTCAACTTCTTCCTTGACCTTTTGTTCAACTCTTTCCTCCACCTCTCGTTCAACATCCTCTTTCATCTCTTCCCTCAGAGATTGATATAACTTGCTTTGCTTCCATTCAGCTTCCGTATAAATCATCTTTCTCAATTCCTCCCTACTTTTGCTGGTAAATTTATACACCAAGACCTTTTCAATTAATTCTATCACATCTCGCTTGAGAGATTCATCTTCCACCTCAGAAATCGCTCGTTCCATTAATGGTTTTGCCTGTTTCCTCGCTTTCGCTTCAGACTCCACCACTAATTTAACAATATCTAATTGGATGGAACCGGTTCCCATTGGGTCTAACTCATCTAAGTAAATTCGGACTATCTTCTTACTGTCTACGAATTCTTGATAGTGAATGGGTACGCCAGGGTCTAAACTTCTTTTGGCCCAGACCACCACCCCTTGCCAATTTTGTTTCGGTTTGTATTGACCGATGTAAACAAACAATTCTGTGAGAAAGCGCCAGTAGAAATTGTCATCTTCTTGGAACTGTACTTCCAGAAAATAGATTGGTTGGTTGGATGTTGCATTGGTGGGTAAGAATACCCCATCCATAGTTCTGGCTAGTTCTTTCACTTCTACGGAGCTGAATTGATAGGATTGAGCCAAACTTGATTGCTTGCCAATTAATTCAAACAGCAGTCCTGGACAGGTTTGGAAGAGTTGATAAAAAATCGTGTCTGTTCTCATTTATTTGTTGGACCATATAACTTTAATTGTGTTCTTATATTTTATCATGATATCTTCTAGTTTTATTGCTTTGTTTATCCAACAATTAGAAAAAAATAGATTTAGATCTAGGGTGGGTTAAGAGAAGTTGAAACCCACCAGCATTTTCACTGACCTCTTGATTTTGAGATTAGATGAATCAATGGGCTAATTAGAAGACCGTTCATCATTTATCT
>JH610762.1 GCA_000252485.1 Prochloron didemni P4-Papua_New_Guinea
CCCGTGGACAGTTGATAGTTATACAGCAACCTGCGGTTGCCGGAACTGAATAGTTAACACGTTCATAGGCCCGTATATAATGTACCTCATGAGTCCAAGATAAGAATCTAGATTTATTAGTATTGTCGTAGTATATCGCTAAAGTGCGAAATGTGGGATAAATTACTTTCTTCGTTTTCTGAACCACTGACGTAATGGTCGTAAAAAACCAAATTGACGCGGCTTCTCAAATTGACGCGGCTTTTTTTTCTCCAAGATAGCGATAATATTGCCAAATTTCCCAATAGGGTTCTCCAGGTTGAATGGGAGTCCCAGCCCAGTGAAGATATTTTAAGGGGACATGGCCATCATAGAGGATGTTATCTTTGGCTTGAAAGTGCTTAGAACCAGCCCAACTACCGGGTTCTGTTTCTGAAAGTTTAACGAGATTCAAGCGCTTTTCAGTGGATTTGAGAATGATGTAATTGAGAAGAGGTTGGTCAGTTCCTTGATGGGAATAGTCAAAATATTCTCTGTGTCGAGCGCATTCTTCTAAGAGAGAATAGAGTCTATCTTCCGAGAGCAAGTCTTTTTTTTGAACCCCAAAAACCGCCGTTAAAAACATCTTTTAACTGTGGTTCTGTAAAAATACCTCGTTCTCGTACTAGAGGAGAGAAAACATGGGTTAAACCATTACCCGAATAGTGGTGATCACAACAAATAAAATCTGATGTGGTAAGATAATCTAAGATTTGTACGATTGGCTGAAACACTACAATATCGGTATCGATATAGAGAAATTCATCTAATGGACCAAACCATTGCACTAACTTGCGCATTTGATTGGGACGTGCAAGGAAGCCTGGGTCAAAGATTTCCCCCACAGTGCGAGTCAATTTGGCAACAAAATCTAAATCGGGAAAAACCTGGACACCGTGTTTTTGCTTGAGAATAGCAGCTACTCGGCGATATTTTTCATTAAAAGGAATTAAAAAGATAGGAACTTGGGGGTCGTAGTAACGGATGCTATTACAAAGGGCGATGGCGTTGTCTTGGACTTTGTCGTTGGCTAAAATATAAATTCCGCGCACCATAAAAATATCTCCTTAAGATTTAGATTTGAATCCCAGTTTGCTCAATATTTTGGTAGCTAAACTAGGAGGTTGGTTGTAGGGTTTGGGTTTACCTGTAAATTGAGGTTTTTTTTCTGGTTCGTGTAAATAGCGATAGTGCAAGAAGATATCTCGATAGGGAAAATCCAGATTTTCTCCGGCACAAACCCTAGTAAAAACTCCGGCGGGAATACCAATATAATGAAGATAAGTCAGCCTGGTTCCTTTGTCGTCGTAGAGAAGGTTGTCTCGCTGCTGAAAATGAGGAGAAGTAACACAACAGCCAGTTCTTTGCTCGGGAGGTAAGCTGAGAGCAAAATTATAGGTAGATACGCCAGAGCGCATGGTCATATAATTTAAAATTGACTGCTCGGGAGCGTTAGGATATAAAATTTCCGCCTCGCCATTTTTAAGCTGTTCTAATAACCAATCTCTTTTTTGTTGGGGAAACAATCCTCGTTTCGAGGCGTAACATCCAGCACAAAATATTTCTGTCTGAATCCGTTCTGATGGAAAAAGAGAAAAAAGTCGCTCCGATCTAAGATTGTAAACGTGAGCTGGATGTTTATGTTGAAAATCGTAGACTACAAAATCGCTGCAGTTTAACTGTTGGAAGATAAAATCAAGACGATTGAGAACTAAAACATCTCCATCAAAGAAAATAAATCTACTTAAAGGACTGTGTTGGTCAAAAGCACAAAATCTTCGGTGCATTCCCAGACGATAAATACCTTGAATCCCTTTACTTTGCCAAAGATTAAGTGCTTCAGGATGAATTTTCCAGATTTGGGTGGCAAAATCTTCCCAAGGATGGAGGATCTCCCTATCTTCCAGCAGAGTTACATTTTTTGCGCCTGTTAATCTCGGCAGTAATTTTATCTAAGTGATCGTCGTAGGGAATAATCCAAACAGGAAAACGGTCACCTAGGTTTACCTCCATGCTGTTGAGAAGTGCCACCAGTTGGTGGTAAACGACATCGTTAGCTAGGGTATAGATTCCATCTGTCATGATACATCTCGGGCAAAGGTCAACCGCCCCCCCTGT
>JH610763.1 GCA_000252485.1 Prochloron didemni P4-Papua_New_Guinea
AGCGGATGAAGTTGACACGGCTAATTTATTAGCCGGACCCTTACGGGGATGGGGGACTTTATTGTCCCCCATAAACTCCCATTTCTGGGGTAAAGTTGGCCTCGTCAAGGTTATCGGTCGGTACTATCCAAGCCGCACTGCCTTACCCCTCGTAGAGCTGTTTAACGACTCGGTTCTAGAGCCGGTCACTGGCTCATCCCAGGGTAGGAACTTTAAACGCTTCCCGATAACGTAGTCCCCTCTAAAGAAGACTTAGACTGGTCAGCTATCCTAGGAGGAAGGCACGAAGCCCCGCCTCTTCAGAGCGGGGTGCTGACCTAAGAATTCCTTGCAGTTATTCCTATTTCAGGTTTATTATAGTATAAGTTTTACTAGGAGAGAAAATAAAAAAAAGTTGTGTTTATTAGGAGATGTCAGCACCCCCGCCTGAAGCACGGGGGCAACAGCTTCTAGCTTTAGGTAGCTGACCAGCCTAAGTCCTTAGGGGACTAAGTTTTCTAGGTGAGTTGGTCACTGTGGTTCGAGCTTCTTAACTTTAGCAATAAGCATTTATCCCAATTAGGACTTACGCAGCCACGCTATCAGTAGGGTGCGGGCGCTAAGAGCGGCGCTTCGCGTGCGTAACGCACCACACTACCTATAGTGTCTTCGACCAAATTTTGCGTAAGTCCTAATCCCAATGTTTTGATTAGTAAATCAAGTAGCCTTGGGAATCACATAAATAAAATGATTCAATAAATTAGAAAATTAAAAAATACTTGATTGAGGAGAATCAGAGTGAACGAGAAAATTTACTCTTTATTAAGACGGCTGCGCAGTTATTTTGAATCGCCGGAAGAGGAACATAAGAGAGAAAGAAAAGATGCCAAGTATTTACTAATATCTCTGACTAATTGCGGTAGAACTTGGCTGAGATTAATGCTTGGCAAAGCGCTACAAGAATCATTTAATATCTCCAGCAAATTTAATCCTTTTGATTTATATGCTTTTTCCGAATTCAACTCCCAAATTACTTCTTTAAAACCAATTTACGAAATATTTAAGCAACCAGAAGATTATCGCGATCAGGCGGAGCCTGCCACTGCGTGATCCCGCAGGGATCTGCTTCGCAGCGCGCGCAGCGCCGCGAAAGGCGATCGCAAGATTATTCTTTTGGTTCGCGATCCACGAGATGCTTTAGTATCTAGGTATTATGGCGAAATTAAAAAGATAAAAAAATCGGAGAATATCTCCACGACTATATCTGAATATATTTTGAGTGGTGAAGATTTACAAAAGTACATCTCATTCTATAATTGTTGGCAAACTTATAAAGATGTACCGGAAGGTTTTTTACTGGTACGTTATGAAGATCTGCTTGAAAATGCCGAGCAGGAACTGAGTAGAGTGCAGGAATTCTGGGGTTTAGATATAGAGGAAAAGGTGATTAAACGGGCGGTTGAATATGCTTCTTTCGAGAATATGAGAAGGATGGAGCAAGAAGGCAAGTATAACATCATCACTATGGGGACAAGAAATCCTGAAGATCCAAATAGCTATAAAGTTAGGAAAGGAAAAGCAGGCACTTATAAAGAACAGCTTTCTCCTGAGATTATCCAGTTTATTGAGAAGGAATTGCAAAAAAGTTTGACTCCCGAATACGGATATAATTATTTCACTGAATTTAAAGAGTAGAAGAGAATGAAGATCTCTGTGTGAAGATAATAAATGTAAATTATAGGTAAGAAAAAGAATGAGCGATCGCACGAATATCTTGTTAGGAGCCACAATACCGTTCGAATGGATCGAACGGTTTGACACCTTAGCAAAAGAGAGAGGGCGATCGCGAACGGATATTATTCTAGAAGCTCTCGCTCAGTACTTGGGCATTGAAGGGAACCAAGTTGTGCTAAAATCAGAAGTAGAGGGGATAAAAAGTCAATTAACTGCCTTGCAAGATAGAGTGGCTAAGACCGAAGGTTACGGACAGCAGCTAGCAGTGATGATGTCGAAATTGCAACAATTAGAGCGTATTGTAGTAAGTAATGACAGCAGTAAAGAAGACTCCGATGTAGCTACTGCTCAATCCAGTACCCCAGAATCAGCTTCAGTCAAGTCTCTGGACAGGGATAGTTTTGCTAGTTTAGATGAGGATGATTTGGATGACGACGATTTATACGACGAACCAGATGAAATTCTAGTTGACTTTCTGCCCCCCAGATATAGCAGTTGATAGTGGATAGTGGATAGTGGATAGTGGATAGTTGATAGTGGATAGTTGATAGCTCCGGACGGTCGAATTCAATTGCGCGTAGCGCTATACTTTGTAAAAATAGACGACTAGAGATTCTTTGGAGTAGATGCAGCCCACAGAACCCAATAAATTTACAGAACAAGCCTGGGAGGCGATCGTTAAATCCCAAGAGGTTGCTCGCCGCTATAAAAATCAAGATCTGGATGTAGAGCATCTCATGCTGTCTCTACTAGAAGAACAGGGTCTGGTGGAGACTCTTCTGGAACGAGCGAAGATAGAACTACCTCGCTTGCAGGTTCTACTGACAACTTTTGCTAAACGCCAACCGAAAACAAATAATACGGAGCAACTGTATCTGGGTGAAAGCTTGGATAAGATGCTGGATAGGGCTGAAGCTTGTCGGGAAAGTTGGCAAGACCAATATATCTCGGTAGAACATCTTTTAGTTGGCTTTGCAGAAGATGATCGCATTGGCAGACGTTGTTTGCGCAATTTTAATTTGGATCCTCAAGATGTAGAAAAGGCAATCAAAGAGATTAAGGTTCGCCAAAAAGTCACCGAGCAAAATCAGGAGGAAAGCTATGCTCCCCTGGACAAGTACGGAAGGGACTTGACGGAACAGGCTCGTTCGGGGAAACTAGATCCGGTAATTGGTAGAGATGAAGAAATTCGTCGCATTATTCAAGTTCTCTCCCGTCGCTCGAAAAACAATCCTGTTCTCATCGGCGAACCGGGAGTAGGGAAAACAGCTATAGCTGAAGGATTGGCTCAACGCATCGTCAACGGCGACGTACCGGAATCCCTGAAAAACCGCCAGTTATTCTCCTTAGATATGGGGAGTTTAATCGCTGGGGCAAAATATCGAGGCCAATTTGAAGAACGACTTCGGTCCGTATTAAAAGAAGTGATCAACTCCCAAGGGCAAATAGTCTTGTTTATTGACGAACTGCATACGGTGGTAGGAACTGGTTCTCGAGATGGGGCAATGGATGCTGGGAACTTACTCAAACCCATGCTGGCCAGGGGAGAACTGCGGTGTATCGGCGCTACTACCCTAGATGAGTATAGGAACCAGATTGAAAAAGATGCTGCCTTAGAACGGCGGTTTCAGCAGGTTTACGTCCAACAGCCCACCGTGGAAGATACTATTTCCATTCTCCGGGGACTGAAAGAACGCTACGAAGTCCACCACGGGGTGAAAATAACTGACTCGGCCTTAGTCTCAGCTGCAACTCTGTCCCAAAGATATATTAGCGATCGCTGTCTTCCTGATAAGGCGATCGATTTGGTGGATGAAGCCGCTGCCAAGCTAAAAATGGATATTACCTCCAAACCGACAGAACTGGAGGCGATGGACCGCCGCTTGCTGCAACTGCAAATGGAAAAGCTCTCTTTAGAAGGAGAAGAACCAATCAAGGGAACAGGAGCTTATCTTTCTGCTAAAGAGCGCTTAGAAAAAATTGAAGCAGAAATTGAAGAGAAAAAAGTTCAACAAGAACAACTTTCTTCTCAATGGCAGTCAGAAAAACAAATGCTGGCAGACATTAATGCTCTCAAGGAAGAAGAAGAACAACTGCGACTGCAAGTAGAACAAGCAGAAAGGGCTTACGACCTCAATAAAGCGGCTCAGTTAAAATACGGCCAGTTGGAAACCCTAGAGCAGAAGTTAGCAGACAAAGAAAGCAAACTGTTAGAAATTCAATCCAGCGGTACTGCCTTATTGCGAGAACAGGTGACGGAAGCGGATATTGCGGAAATTGTGGCCCGCTGGACCGGCGTTCCTGTGAATCGATTGTTAGAGTCGGAAAGACAAAAACTACTCCAACTGGAAGGTCATCTCCATCAAAGAGTTATCGGCCAAACAGAAGCTGTGGCAGCGGTAGCTGCAGCCATTCGTCGCGCTAGGGCTGGCATGAAAGACCCCGGTCGTCCTATCGGTTCTTTCCTGTTTATGGGACCTACTGGGGTAGGAAAAACTGAACTAGCTAGGGCTTTAGCTCAGTTTCTCTTCGACAGCGAAGAAGCTATGGTGCGCATTGATATGTCCGAGTATATGGAAAAACACTCCGTTTCCCGATTAATTGGCGCACCTCCAGGATACGTGGGTTATGAAGAAGGAGGACAATTATCGGAAGCCATTCGTCGCCGTCCCTATTCGGTAGTTCTCTTGGATGAGGTGGAAAAAGCGCACCGAGACGTATTTAATATTTTACTTCAAGTACTGGATGACGGCAGGATTACCGACTCTCAAGGAAGAACGGTGGATTTTTGCAATACTATTATCGTCATGACTAGCAATATTGGCAGCGAACACATTCTCGACCTATCTGGGGAAGAAGGAAAAGATGAGGAGGCCAGGTCCAGCAAGGTAAAGCAGTCATTGCAGAAACATTTCCGCCCCGAATTTCTCAATCGTGTGGATGAATTGATTATTTTCCACAGTCTGAAGAAAGAGGAATTGCGCCAAATTGTCTCAATTCAAATGAAACGACTGGAGCGATTGTTAGGAGAGCAAAAAATTAGCTTGGAACTGTCGGAAAAAGCGAAACAATACATTGTGGATGCGGGTTACGATCCGGTTTATGGAGCTCGTCCTTTAAAACGGGCAATTCAGAGAGAATTGGAAAATCCCCTGGCTACCAAAATTTTGGAAAATGCTTTTACGGAGGGAGATACAATTGAGATTGATTGTCAGGGCACATCTTTGGTATTTACTAAACAAGAGGTGGTGAAAGTGGTAGAAGCTCAGGTTGCTTGAATTTGTAATTAATTATTGGTTATCTCTAAAACAATGTCTGTTGAATTGACTGTAGTCATTCCTACTTACAATGGGGCAAACCGATTGCCATTATTACTCGATCGCCTCCAAAACCAAACAAATACTAAAACAATTGTTTGGGAAATTATTGTGGTGGATAATAACAGCACCGACGACACTGCTAAAGTTGTTAGAGAATATCAAGCAAATTGGCAGCGACCCTATGCTTTAAAATACTGTTTGGAAACCGAGCAAGGAGCAGCTTTTGCTCGGAAGCGAGGAGTCCAGGAGGCTTGCGGGACTCTAATTGGATTTCTAGATGATGATAATATACCGGAGCTAGACTGGGTTGCAGCAGCAGATCAATTTAGTCAAGAACACCCCAATGCAGGGGCTTATGGCAGTCAAATTCACGGTGAGTATGAAGTAGAACCGCCCCCTAATTTTAAACGAATTGAACCGTTTTTAGCTATTACTGAACGAGGAGCTAACCCTCTTTTGTATAACCGGAAATTAAAGTTATTGCCTCCTTCTGCGGGACTGGTAGTGCGTAAAGAAGCTTGGTTGCAGAGCATTCCCAGTCATTGTATTTTAAGGGGGAGAGTTCCCGGTAGCATGGTCACTGGAGAGGACTTAGAAGTTCTAGCTTATATTCAACAGGCAGGATGGGAAATTTGGTATAATCCCAAGATGGAGTTAGTGCATAAAATACCCAGCAACCGTTTGACTAGAGATTATCTAATTTCCTTTATGGGAGGAATTGGGCTAAGTCGGTATGTCACTCGCACCATTGGAGTTTCACCCTGGCTGAAACCGCTTCTCATCGTTGCTTATGCTGTTAATGACTTGCGGAAAATAATTTTGCACTTTGCTAAATATGGTAGAATAGTAAAAGAGGATTTAGTGGCTGCTTGCGAGTTGGAACTTTTGCTCAAAAGCTTGATTAGTCCTTGGTATCTTTGGCAAAATGGTTATTTAAGTACAATTAAAAAACGTGATTTTCTCATGATGGATTGAAAATCAAAAATATAGCGCTACGGGCAATTCAAAATTCAAAATTCAAAATTCAAAAACAGGCTATACCTAAATGCGTAGTGCTATACAAGAAGAGAAGAGCAAAAATAGGTAAATTACTAGACCCCAGAATTGAAAAAATGAGTGAGAATGAAGGAAAGATTATTATTGGCAATTTTTCCAGAATAGGATGTTTAAATATTCTCCCTTTAATAAGGAAGGGCAAAGATAAAGATGCTAGATTTTACGGTAGCCATTCCCACTTATAATGGAGCAAACCGTTTGCCTCTGGTTTTAGACAAACTCAAAGCTCAAACTGGTACGGAAAAGATTAGCTGGGAAATTGTGGTTATCGATAACAACAGTAACGACGATACAGCTAAGGTAGTTAGAGAATATCAAGCTAGTTGGAATAGCGGTTTTCCTTTAAAATACTTTTTGGAGGCAGAACAGGGAGCAGCATTTGCCAGACAGCGAGGGGTAAGGGAAGCACAAGGAGAATTGATTGGTTTTTTGGATGACGATAACCTACCCGATTCTGACTGGGTAGCTAAAGCTTATATTTTTGGTAAAGAGAATCCAGAAGCAGGAGCTTATAGCGGTCAAATACACGGCGATTTTGAAATCCCTCCTCCGGAAAACTTCAATCAAATTCAACAATTTTTGGCTATTAGGGAACATGGGGAACAACCTCATCTTTTCGATCCAGATAGCCTTAGACTTCCCCCTGCTGCAGCCTTAGTAGTACGCAAAAGAGCTTGGCTTGAGAGCGTTCCTCCTCGCCCAACTTTAACAGGTAAATTGCCTGGTCGGATGATTCAAGGAGACGATTACGAGCCATTGCTGTACATCTACAAGGCAGGTTGGCAAATTTGGTATAACCCTACGATGCATACCTATCATCAAATACCCCAATGGCGACTGGAAAGAGATTACTTGCTCTCTCTTGCTCGTAGTTGTGGTTTAGCTACCTGTCAACTGCGCTTGATTAATGCTTCTAACTGGCAAAAACCCATTGTTATCCTTAGAACTCTACTGGGTAACTTGCGTCGCATTATACTGCATCTACTCAAATATCGAGGAAAAGTGAAAACCGATCTAATTGTTGCTTTCGAGTTGCATTTTTTCTGGGGCAGTTTGATGAGTTGTTTTTACCTGGGAAGAAAACCCTAGCAGTATCATTATGCCAGAAATATCAATAATAACTCCTGCTTATAATGGGGCGAAAACTATAGTAGAAACGATTAAGTCTGTCTTAGAGCAAACTTTTACCGACTGGGAATTAATCGTAATCAATGACGGGTCTCAAGACTCTACCTTAGAGCTAGTCTCCAGCATCCAAGACCCTCGCATTCAAATATTCTCCTATGCCAATTCTGGTGCGCAAAAAAGCCGTAATAGGGGGATTGGCAAGGCAAGAGGCAAATATCTAGCTTTCTTAGATGCTGATGACCTTTGGACTCGCGATAAGTTAGAAGCTCAATGGCAAGCACTGGAAGAACATCCGGAAGCTGGTGTAGCTTATAGTTGGACTAATTATATTGATGAGAAAAGTGAATTTTGGCGTAGGGGTAGTTATATAAGTGCCAGTGGGAATGTTTTTGCTAAGTTATTGTTAGTTGATTTTATTGAAAATGGTTCTAATCCCTTGGTTCGAGCTGATACTATAGCTGAAGTGGGGGATTTTGACGAAACCCTAGTTGCGGGTCAGGATTGGGATATGTGGTTGCGATTAGCTGCAGGTTATGATTTCGTTGTGGTATCCCGTCCGCAAATTTTGTATCGTCAATATCCCAGTTACACTTCCTGGTCTAATAATGTGGAGCGGCGGGAACTAGGCTTTCAAAGAGTGATGGAAAAAGCCCTGGAACAAGCTCCTGAATCCATAAAGGGTCTCAAAAGGCAAATTGTTGCTAATCGCTACAAGTGCTTGGTAGTGGATGCTCTGGCAAAACCAGCAGAACGCAAACGAGCTTTAACTGCTGCTAGGTTTATCTACACTGCAGTAATTAACGATCTTTATTTACTGAGGACAAAAGCTTTAATCAAAGTTTTGTTTATAATTAGCGTCATGGCTCTGCTACCACCTCAACAAGCTCAAGCTTTGCTAAGTAAAATGGGCAAATTATCCAACGTACAAACTTTACTAGGTTATCTGCGATTAGACCATCTTGAAGCAAGGTAAAATGAGCTGATATGGCACTAATTTCTGTAGTAATTCCAGTTTATAATGGGGAAAAAACTATTCCAGAGACGATTCAGTCTGTCTTAGAGCAAACTTGGACTGACTGGGAAATTATCGTTATTAATGATGGTTCCACCGACTCTACCTTGGAAATTGTTAATGGCATGGACGCGCCCCAATTAAAAGTATTTTCCTATGCCAATGGGGGTGTTTCTGCCAGTCGCAATCGGGGAATTGCTCTTGCTAAGGGTGAATATATTGCTTTTTTAGATGCTGACGACCTGTGGACCTCTGATAAACTGGAGGCTCAATTTAAGGCACTGCAGGACCATCCTGAAGCTGTCTTAGCTTATAGCTGGACTGATTATATTGACGAACGGGGTCAATTTTTATATCCCGGCAGCCATATCACAGTCAATGGGGATGTTTATACCCAGCTCTTACTGGGCAATTTTCTAGAAAATGGCTCTAATGCTTTAATTCGGAAGGATGCTTTAACAGCAATCGGTAATTTTGACCAATCTCTGCCACCAGCAGAAGATTGGGATCTATTTCTGCGATTAGCGGCTCGCTATGCTTTTATCGGAGTGCCGTCAGCTCAAGTTTTATATCGCATATCGAAAAATTCAGCTTCTGCCAATATTGTTCGGCAAGAGCAACAATGTCTCAAGGTACTGGAAAGGGCCTACGGGCGATCTCGAAGAGATCCGCTTCGCGGTGCGCCAGAATCATTACAATCTCTTAAACAACAAAGTCTAGGGAACCTTTATCAGTATTTGACTTTTAAAGCCTTAGAAAGCAAGCAAACTCGAGAAACCAGCTTAATTGCTGCTCGCTGTTTTTGGCAAAGTATTGGCTACGATTCAACTATTCTGTGGCGGCGATCGCGCTTAATGGCGATCGTCTTTTTAAAAATTTTAGCAGGGATTATCCTTCCTGATAAATTGACTCAAGAATTGCGAAGAATGGTAAAGAGTCGAAAATAGAGCAAAATAACAAAAAACCAAACCCAATCACATCAGCCATGGTGACAAATCCCGCTGTATAAACTCTTCAAGCTGCTTTATGTCTTCCCTGAATAGGGGAGCCCATTGTTTTCGGAGCTGAGGAGTTAGTTTTGGTGCTTGAGTTGCGTTACTCCTATATACTTTAGCAGCCATAGGTTGTCTGAGTTTAGCTGGAATTATTTTTCTTAGAGCAGCTTTGATTGGATTGTCATTAGTTAAAAATTTGTACAAAGTTTTGTTTTTAGGAACTATATCCGGAACCAAATATTTCCTAGACATATCTGGGGTAAAGGTATCATCAACTCCAAGAAAGCGAAAAATATCCTGGATAAAGCGAATGGGATTACTTTTCCAGTCATCGTAGAGATAAACTTTGATTTGAGAAGGCTCAAAGATGTCAAAATATCGTTTCAGTTGCTCCGAGTACAAACCAATTTGTTGATAATGCCAAGTTGGTGCATAGCCTTGAGCGATGCGCTTTTCTTCTTCTTGCAGCGCTTGGGAGAAATCTGTCAACCACTCTCTACCATACCGACGGGCATGGACAAAATGAGAAAAAGCTCTTTCCACGGGATGACGGAGGATCGCAATTAATTTAGCATTAGGGATATAATGTTTAATGGTTTTGGAAGCTTTGGGCAAATAAAGATATAAAATTGACGCTTCTCCAATGGAAACTTCATCTTTTACATCTTGAAAAAGTTTTTGATAAGCTTCTAAATCGGTAATTGTATACTGATGCAGCCAAGGTTCCTCATCTCCCGGTCTGCGAAAATCCAGTTTCTCTCCCTCAAAAGCAAAGAAATGGGGTTCTTTGTAGGGTTCAGGGGGCATGTAGATTTGAGGATGCTGCCTGAGGTAATTATATAGGGAAGTGGTTCCCGCTTTGGGGACACCAATAATGAGAAAGTTAGGCATTGTCATTTGCAATCTTCTCCTAATTTTGCTAATATTTCAATTACTTTATTTGTTAATAACATTAAAACAGTTACTAATAGCTAATAAGATTTGTCAAGCAAAAAACTGAATGCTGACAGAGGAGATACGGAAATCCGAATCAGTTATTGGGGGCGATCGCCGACTGGTTTTTTCTAGGGGATGGCCCATAATCAAGGTTGAACGACATTCAAGTAACAAAGAGAACAAAGAAAAGTATATGGCTGTACTGGAACAAGGCAATATTACGATTCATACCGAAAACATCTTTCCCATTATCAAGAAGTCTCTCTACACCGACCACGAAATTTTCTTGCGGGAGTTGATTTCCAACGCTGTAGATGCGATCGCCAAGCGGAAAATGGCATCTCTGGCTGGGGGAGGGTCGGAAGAACTGCCGTCTCCGAAAATTGTTCTTGCCGTGGACAAAGAGCAAAAAACTCTCTCCATCTCTGATAATGGTATTGGCATGACGGTGGAGGAGGTGAAAAAATACATCAACCAAGTGGCCTTTTCTTCCGCAGAAGAATTTATCCAGAAGTACGAAAAAAATGCTAATGACCTCATCGGTCACTTCGGACTGGGATTTTATTCTGCTTTCATGGTAGCCAAACAAGTAGAAATAGACAGTCTCTCCTGGCAAAAAGATGCTCAAGCAGTACATTGGTCTTGCGACGGTTCGCCAAAATTTGAATTAAGCGATTCTGATCGCACAGAGGTAGGCACCACCATCACCCTCACCTTGATGGACGACGAACTGGAATACTTAGAAAGCTCCAGGATTAAGAATTTAGTCAAGACTCACTCCGATTTCATGTCGGTGGGGATTGAGTTTGAGGGAGAAGTCATAAATAAACAAAAGGCATTGTGGAAAGAATCCCCTCAAAATCTCACTAAAGATGACTATCTCGAACTGTATCGCTATCTTTATCCTTTCCAAGAAGATCCCCTACTGTGGGTACACTTAAATACGGACTATCCTTTTCTGCTCAACGGCATTCTCTATTTTCCCAAACTTAAACCTGATGTGGATTTCAATAAAGGACAGATTAAACTCTTCTGCAATCAGGTATTTGTGAGCGACCATTGCGAAGAAATCATTCCGAAATTTCTCATGCCTTTACGGGGAGCGATCGACAGCACTGACATTCCTCTCAACGTCTCTCGCAGTGCCTTAACCAACCATCGCACCGTCCGTCGCATCGCCGACTATATAACTAAAAAAGTAGCCGATCGACTCAAGTCTCTCTATAAGGAAGATAGGACGGAATATATTCGCTGTTGGGAAGATGTAGGGACTTTTGTCAAATTTGGCTCCCTCAAAGATGACAAATTTAAGAAACAAGTAGAAGATCTAATCCTTTATCGTACTACCTATCAGGAAGTAACTGCAACAGAAGATACTCCTGCAGTACAAGTACAATCTGACACAGGAGATGCCTGGGAAGATGTGAGTCCAGAGAAGAAAGAAGGAGAAACAGCAGCAACTAGTGGGGAAGCTTATACTACCTTAAAAGAATACCTGGAACGCAATAAAGAAAGTCACGAAAATCGAGTATTCTACTGCACTAACCCAGATACTCAAGGAACCTACGTTCAATTGTACCAAAATCAAGGTTTAGAAGTCCTGTATCTGGACTCTTTCATTGACACTAATTATTTCATTCCTTTTCTAGAAGGAGAATATTCTGAAGTCAAATTTTCCCGAGTAGACTCAGAATTAGATAAAACTCTTCTCCAAGAAGACAAAGCAGGAGAAATTGTCGATCCTAATACCCAGAAAACTCGCAATGAGGCTATTAAAGAGCTGTTTGAAAAAGCTTTGAATAAACCAAAAGTAAATATTCGCACTGAAGCAATTAAATCAGAAGATCCTCAAGCAACGCCCCCAGCGATGGTACTCTTACCAGAGGCCATGCGGCGACTGCAAGAGATGACAGCAATGCTTCAAAAACAAAATATGGCATTTCCAGAAGACCATATCCTGTTAATTAATACAGCTCATCCCTTAATTGAGAATATTTATCAAATGAGTAAAGGTTCGATTATTCAGGGTTCCGGTACATCTCCTACTGGTGAGTTAGCCACATCTGCTTGTCAGCATGTTTACGATCTGGCATTAATGGCTCAAAAAGCTTTTGATGCGGATGGGATGAAAGCTTTTGTCCTGCGATCTAATCAGCTTTTGACTCAACTGACTAAATAGGAATTATAACCTCTCTTCTGTTGGTGGGAGAGAGGTTAAATTGGGCGATCGCGTCTATGGATTAAACGGATTAAACC
>JH610764.1 GCA_000252485.1 Prochloron didemni P4-Papua_New_Guinea
GTAAGTATCTTCCGGAAAATATTCAGCCAAAAGCGGTTAAAACAGCAGGAGCCGTGTGCTTGGAAATCTTGCACGCACGGTACTGTGGAGGGGAAAACCCGTAAGGGTCTACCTATTCCGAGACCAAGGAACCCTATATATACAAATTTGTTCTTGAAAGTTTTACTCTTGTTCCAAACGACGAATTCTTTGTTCGTGGTCATCAGTAATGCGATTTCCCATCTCAGCATTAGTTACCAATTTTTCTACAATTCTTGTCAAACCTTGAATTTGTTGTGAGACTTGACCCATTTGTTGACCCAATTGTTGTGAGATTTCAGCTCGTTCTTGTGAGGCTTTATCTAGTTCGGACTGGCGACGCAAATCGCTCTCTTGCAACTCCCGCTGAATGGCCAACAACATGTTTATCTCTTGTTTTACCTTTTCATGAAACTCCTCCTGTCGTTGGCGTAATAGCTCCTGTCCTTCGCTGAATTGCTCCTGTCGTTCGCTTAATTGCTCTAATTTTGACTGAAGACGCAGATCGCTCTCTTGTAATTGGAGCTGACGAGCCAGAAACAAGTTCATCTCTTGTTCCATTTTCTCTTCAAATTGCTGCTGCCGTTCGCTCGACTGTTGTTGGGATTCCAGCATCCCTTCTACGATCGTCTGCATTTGGGAGAAAGTCATCATTGTCTATTTGTCCTTACTTGCTCGATATTAAGACTATAACATCGTTCCGAACGAAAAATATCAAATCCGAAAATGTTTGCTACAGATACAATAGTTTTATAAATAGTTGTAGGTTGGGTTTCGCGATAGCGAAACCC